>JAYTVM010000212.1:0-1838 GCA_043743995.1 Pirellula sp.
GAGGCAGAGATGGGACGGTTGCTATGGAGAAGTTCGGATGCAGATCGGATTTCAATGGCTGACTTCAGTTCCGATAGCACTCAACTCTATGGTTATTCCGAGCAGAAACGCATCATTCAGTTCCGAGATGTCGACACCGGTCGTGAGCTGCGGAATATCATTCATCATTCGAGTGAGCGAGGCTCGGGTTTTGATGAACTCGTGCTTAGTTCAGACGGTCAAAAGTTGATTTTCAAGAGCGGCCCCTTCAACCGTCAATCGGAGGTCTTGGTCTGGAATCTGGAACGTTCGGATGATGAGCCGCTTCAACTCGCGGGGCATGTCACTGCCGTACAATCGATCGCGTTCAGCCCCGACAGTCGTCGAATTGCGATAAGTGATGAGGGGGGATGGGGCTCAAACAAAAGCGTAGGGAAAATCACGCTCTGGGACTCAGAGACCGGTCAGGAATTACTGACGTTGCCCGGTCGTGCGCGGAAAATTGCATTCGATTCGACAGGTACGACATTGGTCGGAATGATGGGAAGGTTGGGCGGATTTAGAACAGACTTATATTTTTTGAGAGACGTTCGCGTCCAGCGGTGGGATGCCAGTCGGTTGGCTCCGCAAATCGAAGCCGAGCAGGTTGTTGATGCATTAACGTCGCAGCGCAACAGAGAATTGTTACCGCTGACTTCGGAGATTCTCCGCAAGATCAACCAAGATGCGTCGCTCTCGGACGAGACCCGCTCTGCAGCCATAAACCGAATCGAAGCATTGCGCCGGGACAAGAAGTTATTCAAAGTAGCCGAGGAGATCGCATCGGCATTCGACCAACCACAGCAGAAATACGAACGAGCGTTGCAGTACCTTGATGAATGCTCTGCTGTCAATGCGAACAACGCGAGGTACTCTAGTTTGCGAGGGATGATCCATTATCGACTGGGGCAATGGAAACTATCCATGGACGCCCTGAAACGAGCGCAAGAACTAGATACGGTCAAGAAGCTACCTCAGTCGGCAGAGGATCTGACCATCTTAGCCGTTGCATTGCACCAAACTGGCAAGAGCGACGAAGCGCTGTCGACGCTTGAGCAAGTCCGAACGGCCGCCAGTTACAATGAGCTGACATTCCAAAAGTTGCTTGAGAAAGCCGAACAAATTGCGAATCCTCCCAAGGCATCCGATCACCCGGAGCGCTGGATCGGCATGCGGTTCATGCCTCGGGTCAATGCAAGAGTCAAGAACGATCGTGGCATCGGAGTATCTGCGTCCGAGCCATACATTATACGCCATGTAGATGGAAATAGTCTTGCCATCGCTCCGCACGACAATTTGCGAGACAACCTCTTCGTTGAGCGGTCCCAAGTTGTGTCTCTCGAAGAAGCCAGCCGCTATTACTCGAATCTAATCAAATTGGAGCCAGGTAGCGGATTCGCATACTCTCTGCGAGGCTCCGTATCAAGAGCGTTGGGTGATTTCGATCAAGCCATTGAGGATTATTCGGCTGCCATCGGCATCTACGGCGTCTCCAACAACGTTAACGATCATTGGAATCGAGGCATGGTCCTGCTCGAAGACAAAAAGGAGTTCGACAAAGCGTTATCCGATTTTGATGAATGCATCCGGGTCAATCCCCTGGACGATCAGTCCCATCTTGGTCGCGGGATAACGCAAGTAAAGCGAGGTGAACTCGACGATGCATTAAAAAGTTTCGACGAAGCCATTCGACTCCGACCGGACAATGGCACGAGCTACGCAATGAGAGCCTATGCATGGTCCGCCAAGGGAGACTACGACAAGATGATGCAAGATCTAGACAAAGCCGTCGAAGTCAGTCCAGAAGTCTCGCCCGTTTG
>JAYTVM010000213.1:0-5885 GCA_043743995.1 Pirellula sp.
GCCAATTGTTTCAGAAGTTCCTCTCGGTTTGCACAACCGACTAAAGAGTTCTATTAGCGGTTCAAGTCCCAATCGCACACGGCCTGCGGCCAAGGCTGACCGGCACGGAATAACCAGTCCGTCTTGCATCCTTTTACAATAACTGAATACCTGTCTGATCGCCAAATGGGGGAACATACCCAGAGCGATTACTATCCTTAACATCACGTCATGACTCAGAGGGCAAAGGCGACCATTCACTTTTCCGCAATGATCCAGAGTCTGACGGAGAACCGCATCGGGAATGATCTTTTCCAAACCCGCTATCTTGTCTAATATAACGCCGTGCTCGTCGCTGCTTAAAGTCGAGCTTCCTTGCTCAAACATAGTCTTCGTCTCCTTGGTGAATTGGTTTTTCGCAATTCGCAACTTACCAAGGAGACGAGACTTATGACAAGATGAACGGTATTGTGTTTAACCCGCGCAGCGGCTGGCGGGGCAGACACGGCGAGAGCGTCAATTCGCGAAAACACAGGGAAAAATAGATAACGAACCGAACATAAGAAACATTATCGGACGTTGCGGAGCGGTGTTTTTGGGGTCTTGTCTCGTAAGTACTGTCTGTATTTAGATGCGGTTTGTCGCCATAGCCGAAAAGAACGGGGAAAGTCGAAAAAAAGGATTTGTAATGCTGGATTGCGACTAAGCCGTGAAGCGGCGGCATTCAGTAGCCATGGGTGTGAGCCCATGGAATTGTTGATTTGCGTTTCTGAAGTCCTGAAGGGACGACATGAGCGATCGATCGATTTCCAGCGTTCCATCGCATCGATCGCACAGGTCGAAAATTTTTCGCCTCTTTTCGTTTCTTTCGGCAATTCAACCCGCTGGAAGTCTGTTTCGGTTACCGGCTGTTTGGCCGAATCGAGTTCGCTTTCGCTACGGACTGGTTATTCTCCTCAGGTTGCTCTCCACCCTTCCTCACGGAAACGCAGTTACCTCTTTTGGATTCAGGGCGGTAACGTTACCCTGGTAGGGACTTACACCCTACAATTCAAACGCCTTCGGAGGCGCACTAGCATAGGCATCTTGCCTGTGAGGGATAACGCTGAATCTCAGGCTGGAAGCCTAAGCTACGTTACCGCGAGCTTATCGAGGCAGAACTTCATTGCCGCCAAAACCGGTTTGGAAGCCATTGTTCGGCCAGGTGCCCGTCGGCTGCGGCCGCTGCGGTTGGGATACTGGCCAGCCGCTAGGCTGTTGCGGCTGCTGTCCCCAGCTCTGGTTTGCCGTTGCTCCGTTTTGTCCCCCCTGCCCTGCCCCGAACAAGCCGCCAAAACCTTGATTCTGTTGCCCCCCACCCTGCCCTGGCATCATCTTGGGTGGCATTTGACCGTTGCCAACTTCGGTCCCAAATTGGTTCACCCGCTTCTGCACCATCTGGCCAAGACCGTCCAGAAATCCATCTCCAGCCGGAGGTATCTGTCCGTTCTGATTCTGCTGCAATCTTCTTTCTACATTGTCAATATAAGGTCCCACAACATGTTTTAATTCCGCCGGCAGAATCCCACCTGCGTTTGCTAGCGCTCGACTGATATAAAGTCCACTTCGTGAATTTGCAATTCGCTGCTGTTGAGCAGAGCCAAGCAACGTCATAGCAAACATCGTGATTAGCATGCACAACACCATGCCTTTGATCAATCCGAAGCCTGCACCAAGCTGCCTATCGAAGTCTTTGAGCTTGACTTTGTCGATCGACGTGCTGACTAAACGGAACATCATCCAGATAATCAGGCTGGAACCAAAATACAAGAGCAGCATCGCGAGAAACAAATTCCACGGCGGCTCTGCATTGATCATTTTCGCAACGTCGTTGCGAAATAGGTAGGCTATGAAATAGCTAGCAACGATCGATGCAAGCGATGCTAGCTGCCATGCAAAGCCTTTGATCGCACCAAATATGGTAGTCGCAGCCAAAACGATCAACATGATCAAATCATAAGCTTGCATTGCTAGCTATTCCTTCCGTGGTTTCAGTCTCGAGGGTCTGATGCGGCGCAGACTTCTCCGTGTCTATCGACTATAGCAATTAGCAACCTGAAGTGCGAAGGCCAAAATAGCCCTCCTGCCCTATCTATGACGAGGAATTGAAAAAGTTAAAATGAGAATTGAAAAATGCAAAATGCAAATTTAGCAGTAGAAATTAAGATGTAAGACGGCAGTTGATTGGGTTTTTGTTGATTGCCTATGGCTGTGACAATTGATTTTCCGATTTTCCGACGATGTTGCTGAGTTGTTGAACTTCATCGAGCAATGGGCTCATTCGCTCTTCCAGATCTTCACCTCTTCGATCCAAAATCGTTACTCACGAGTGTAGCGTTAGTCAAGTAAGTAAACGTCAACATTTCAACACTACATCCATCCCTTACATTTTGCATTTTTCAATTCTCATTTTTACTTTTTCAATAGTCTGTCGCATGTCTGTTGCATGCCCGTCGCCAGATGTCGATCATTAGTAGCGATCATGTTTGCCAGACTTGCGCAGCGCGACGACAATTGGGAAAAATGTTTTGCAAATGACTGGACGCAACCCAGCTCACAATGCTACAAGGCTAGTCGATCCCGCTCGGCAAGCGGGACCTACTGCCCTGCTTACGTTAACCAAAATGGCCGATTTCAAAACCCATATTACAGTTAGCACTGTTGCAGGTGCATTCTATGGTGTTGGCGGTTACCAAGCCGGCTTGCCATGGGAAAGCTGCACGATTGGCTTTGCACTATGCAGCGTCAGCGGGATGCTTCCTGACCTCGATAGCGACTCAGGCATCCCGCTTCGCGAAGCGGTCGCCTTCTCATCTGCATTTGTGCCGATGCTCATGGTCGATCGGCTCCAGCGAATCGGTTGCAATCATGAAATGATGCTTCTCATTACGGTTGGAGTCTATTTCTTTTTGCGATTCGGCTTAGCTGAAATTTTCCGAAGGTATACTGTCCATCGTGGCATGTGGCACAGCGTACCCGCCGGTCTGTCTGCTGCCTTATTTGCCTTCCTCGTTTGTAGTTGTGAGAACATGAATTTGAGGTTGTTCAAAACGGTTGCCATTTTTGTTGGCTTCATGTCCCACATATTGCTTGATGAAATTTGGTCGGTGGAATACCGCCGAGGACGTTACACGTTTAAGCACAGTTTCGGCACCGCCCTCAAATTTTGGAGTCGGGACCGATTTGCGAACGTTTTCAGCTATACCTTGTTAGCATCCCTTTTTTTCCTCGCCTATAAAGACGAGGGACTCATGAATCGAATTGAAGTTTACCCGAACAACGTTCCGCACACTGCAGAACAGTGGGTTCAAGCCATGCGAAAAATGTGGTAGCCCCCTGCCCTGCCCCGCACATCGTTTCTGACTGGCGAGCACTAGATCGCATCGTATGATACCAACGGGCACACAGACTGTTTGAAAGTTCGTTTGCCGCCTTCGATAATTTCGAGTATTCTAAAATGGTGATTTCAGTTTCCATCGTGGGCTTGAGGAACTCATTTTCGTGAGCACAATCGTTAAACTAACTGGTGCCGATTTTGATTCGATAGTCGAGCGAGGTGCTTTTGATAGAATCGGGCCGATGAAAATTGAATTGATTCATGGAGAACTGCGTTTTATGAATCCGGCTGGTCCAATCCACGATGACTACATTCGGTACTTGACGGATTGGTCATACGAAAATACCGATCGGAAGTTTTGCAGCCTCCAAGTGCAATGCGGTTTCATGTGCGACGACAATCGGCCCGAGCCCGACTTGGCATGGCTTCTCCCTGGCCGTTATGGGCGGAAACGACCGGCGGCGAGCGATGTGATGTTGCTCATTGAAGTCGCCGATAGTTCCCTGTCAACTGATCTGCTCGAAAAAGCAGATTTGTATGCCGAGGGAGGAATCGCGGAATATTGGATTGTAGATATTGCTAATCGCCGCATTCACGTGATGTCAAAAATCAAAGATGGATGCTATCAAAGTATCGAAATTCATGTCCCACCCAATAAACTCGTCCCACAGTCGCGTCCCGAGGCGATTTTAGACTTGGAAGACCTTTTTTCCGTAACATAGGGTTCTTCAGTGTTTTTGCTTGGCTCCGCAAGTCCTAAGCGATGATGCTCGTCTTCGCCGAAAGGAACGCCTGTGACGAATTCATTTTAACATCCCAACAATTGCAATAGATGCCAACGATGCCAAGCATGCAACCACCATGAAGTAGAAAAGATCGGTCAACGCAATTTGATGCGTCCGCTCCTCGGTTTCGGACTTGGCGCTGAGCCACTTCCGCATGCTCGGCGAATGCAATAACATGGCCCAAGCAATAGGCATCACGACACCCAAGACGGCTTGCAACGCGACATACTGCGGTCCAACTCCGATTGCGGATGGCCTCAATCTACTAATCGATTGCATTGAGCCGACGCGAGCCATTTCGCTAAATGCGTAAACGACGAGCAGGAAAGAGAGGATATGGACTATTCTGCGAGTCTCCTTTCGAAGCAATGCAGTGTGAATCAAAAAGAGAGGTACGACATAGCGAAACGCACTCATCGGAACAGCGAACATGCTGGCAGGAACGAAGAACATAAGCACCATCGATACGACTATTGCACAAAGAGAATAGATGATAAACGCCTTCAAAACCAAAGGCGCACCTTTGAATCGAGTCCAAATGGAGACGTTAAACGCGGCCATCGCTTTCTCGAAATCAGCCTCGGAAGTACTCGTGTTGGCCGGACTATTTGCCATCATTGTCTTCATCCGATAGGCAAACATTCGGTGGCTCCAAATAAACGTTGCCCCAATAAAAAGAAACATGAAAACCATAAAGATTGGAAAAGCGTAGGAAATCCAAGAAGACATATTTCTGGCTGCATTCATATTCGCGGTGGCCGTCGCCATTGTTGTCGCCATCATCGCTGTGGACCTCGCGCGCGCCGCGTTCATGTCGTCCCTCATTTGGCTAATCATCTGTTTTGAATTCATCTGCTCTTGAACCGATAAATACTCGACGATCGATTGAGGTTTTTGCATTTCAAAATCGGCGGGGGGCAAGAAAAGATCGCTCGATATTTCATCCGGCCTTTCAATCATGTCCATTTTCAATTGAGCAATCCCTTGGCCCGATTTGGAATTCGATTCCACGCAAATTAACTTGTATGACTGTTTCTCTATGTAATAACGTTTTTCTTTCGCGGTTTTGACCTGAGCCGCTTTTGGCATTGATTTTGTCGCGAGTTCCCGCGAATCATCGGGCATCGTTTGAGACAATTGCCAACATTGTTTTCCTTCAAACTCAACTTCTGAAATCAGCTCCAACGCTCCGTCGGAGGTCGAAACGCTTCCACCTGCTAATCCAACAATTTCGGATATCTGGGAATTGGAACTTGATTGCATGAAGCCGACGTCGATGACAGACTTGCTCTTGGGGTAGATCTCAAAGCTACCTGCCTTCGATTCGACTCGTACAAGCGACGAAGAAGATCCGAATTCCATCCGTAACGCAATCGAGCCGTCGTCCAATCTTTTTTGGAAGACAGTGCATCGTTTTCCGTTTGTATTTAGACGGTACTTGATCGGAGCATCCATTGCTTGATTGGATCGCTCCATGATTTCTTGCGCGGTTTGGCCGAAACAAACTTGACTTGCCAACGCAAAGATCAAAAGCGATTGGAACCATCGACTGGTAACGCGATGAGATCGTGCGGCATTCGATTTATTTGTGTTCATAACGTGGGTTCCGGTGATCTGGGGCGTCGATCACAACATGGGCTGTTGACTGATTGGCTACCTTTTGGCATGAGTTGATTCTAGGGTAGTGGATCTTGTTAATGATCCGGAATCGCAAGGATCTTTAACAAGATCCACTACCGTTCAGC
>JAYTVM010000214.1:0-22422 GCA_043743995.1 Pirellula sp.
ACAGTAGCCGGTGGTTGAGCGGAGCGACACCACCGGAATGGGATTCGCGAAGTGCGTTCCGATCCTGAAGGGATCGCAGAATCTTTGACCCTTTCAGGGTCACTCGCTTGTCCTTTCGTTTTCCGGGGGTGCGCCGCTTCGCGGCGACCCCCGGCTACTTTCTGTAATCCCTGTCGGGATATTAGCCTCTGAGCGACTCCAGTGGTTTGAAACGCATGGCGGACAGGGCTGGGATGAGACCGCCGAAGAAACCCATCATCATGCTGAGCATTAAGCCAATACCAATGACACCCCAGTCGACAACAATTCGAAAGACAACCGCTTTGCCGGCTGGGCCGTTACCGCTGCTCACAATACTCGTGACTTTGTAGCCGTTGAACATGTAGCCGATCAAGCAGCCGACGAGCCCGCCAAGTAGGGCGATCAAGAGCGATTCCACCAAGAAACTGACCAAGATTCGCCATCTGCTAAAGCCCAACAAACGCAGCATTCCAATGTCTCGCACGCGTTGACTGATCGCGGCAAACATGGTGTTCATTACGCCCATCACGCCACCGAATCCCATGACCGCTGCGACTACCATGGTCCCAATCAACAATTGCAGATTCGTCTGACTGAGTGACTTGAAAAAATTGGTTTCCGTCAAAGCGTTGACTTGCGACTTTTCATATTTGTTATTCGTATCTTTGCCACTGAAGAAATCCTCTAGTTTTTGCGCCTCTTCCTTGCTCGTCGCTCGAAGTACCAAGGTCGTATAGTTCGTCTTGCCCAAGAGCGGACCAATAACACTCTGCTTGGCCCATACCTCAGAATCAAACGTCGTTCCTTCCGTCTTCATGATTCCGGTTACCAGCAGCTCCCGTCGATCTAACTGAATTGTGTCGCCAACCACAAGAGCTTCGGGATCTTTGGCCGCGAGCCGCGTTGCTTCCGACCGATCCGACCCTAGCCCTCGAGCGATCCCCTCGCCGAGCACCACTTCGACTTGTGGAGGCTTATTTGGATCCTCTGATGGTCGAACACCCGCTTCGGAAAACCAGCTGCCGCCCGGTAGCAATTCAAAACTATGCACTTTGGCCGAGGCGATGGGATCGTAGAGACCCCGCATTTGTAACAATCTGCGGCTGGGGCTGTTAGGACGTGGCTCGGCAACGGGTAAACTCAGCACGAGGTAGACTTCGCGGCTGCAAAGCGGCTCGTCGTTAAAACGGACAACTCCGTCTTGCTGCGCGATGTCGCCCATGCTTTCGAAAGGCAAATTGCTTATCCCCTCATCTGTTGCACCTTGCGACAGGACGATCACGTTTTCCGGGTTTCCGCTGGATAGAGTCAGTCTTTTAAGACCATTGATGAATCCCATTAGGAATGTCAAAACTCCGATCACCATGGTGAACGCCACCGCGGTCAAGAACGTGGTGCGATAGCGAACGATCAAATTGCGAATGTTGTATCCGATGGGAATGCGAGCTAGATACACCACCAATAGCATCAACGCAAAGAAACCGATGGACATCGGTATTAAAACCCACGCATACTCTAAATCTAAGTATTTAATCATTCGCAACACTCATGGAATTCGACCGAATCAAAACAAGCTACGCAACCTTGGAAAAAACATCGACCACTTTGATCGATCGAGTCGACAATGCAGGCAGAATACTGCCAGCAAAGGACGTTGCAAATCCAATCGCCGCTCCCCACCAAAGCGCCCCGTCCAACACAGGGAAACTTGAAAAGAACGCGATCGGAAACGGAATTCCACCCAGAACTCGATTGACGAAGAAATAAGTCCCAATCGAGCTAATGGAACCCGCCACAACCCCCAGCAGAATGGCCTCACCCAGCACCAAAAATACGATTTGGTTGGGCTGGAAACCTATCACCTTCAAAATCGCCATTTCTTTGCGACGTTCACGGACGTTAATACTGATCGCGTTCGAAATCACGACCGCCAAAGTTGCGATGATTGAGGGGGCGAGCACCCAACGAAGGATTGTCAACAGGTCTTTGTACGCTGCCAGGAAATTCGAGACGCCAGATGATGCGGTTTCTATCTTGACGGGCGGCGATGTGAACATCGGAGAATTATCAATCTGGCCGCTTACCTTCGTAAACGTATCTTTGTTAGGAACCTTCACCCAGACCAAATTCATGGTTTTATTCGCTAACGGATGTGGCTTGCCTTTGCTGGCTTTGTACGCATCCAAGGAAGCGTTCAAGTAGTCACGATTGATGCATGAGTTGTTGTCGTATCGTCCCAACGGGAAAGTTCCGACGATCTCGCATTCCAATTCCAAATCACGGTAATTGGTTCCGAAAATCTTGATACGATCACCGACTTTTTTCTCAAGTGCGGCGAGCCGTTTTTGTCCGACGATGATCCCTTGGCGATTCTTCTCCATTTCTTTAATGGCTTTGTCCAGCTCCGCTCGTGGACCGGGCTGCAAAGAATCCAACTCGTCCATCATCGTTAGTAATTTTTTAGGTTCCATACAGAAAGCGAAAAGGAAACTGTTGAATCCCATTTTGCCCTTTTCTGTCGACCCGATAAAGAATTGCCAAGTCATCGAGTCGATCGGCTTCTCATCGGTGTCCTCGCGTGCGGCCCCGTTTTCGAGCGTCGATGCATACGCGAAGGGCATTTGACTGGGGATGCTCCATTTTTCCGTGACGATGCCCTTGAAATTGCTGGTCTTCTCCGAAGTTGCAATGTCTAAAAAGCCGAGGATCGACCAAATAAGCGTGATCACAAATACGAGAACCATGACTCCAGCACTGGTCAACATGGACCGAAGAAGGTTGCGGCGAAGGTTCTTGAAAATCAACATGAAGAATTTCATTTTTGGTTCCTAACCCGCTTCGTAGAGTGCTTCATCGGGCTGATCCACTAGTCGACCTTTGTCGAGATGTTGGATTCGATCTGCGCGACGTGCAGCCCGAATATCGTGGGTTACCATTAAGATGGTCTTATTGAGAGAACGTTGTAGGATGCCGAGGAGATCCAGAATTTCATGAGCGGATTTCGCATCCAGATCCCCCGTCGGTTCGTCCGCCACGATCAGAGTCGGATCCGTCACGATTGCGCGAGCGATACCGACACGCTGCTGTTGCCCCCCTGAAAGTTGACTCGGCAAATGCGAGTTTCGATCGTGGAGCCCAACCAATTCGAGGGCCGTCATGACTTGTTCGCGTCGCTTCTTGGCACTCAAAGGCAAAAGCAACAAAGGCAATTCAACGTTTTCAAAAGCCGAGAGCACCGGCAGGAGGTGGTAAAACTGAAACACAAACCCCACGTGCTCGTTCCGCCAACGTGCGAGTTGGGCCTCAGTCATCGTCGACACGCATCGATCTCCAACCCAGATTTCGCCCTCGCTGGGTGTATCTAAACCGGCGATAAGATTGAGCAACGTTGTCTTGCCTGAACCGCTCGGTCCCATGAGGGCTAGAAACTGCCCTTCCGGTACTTCGAGATCCAACTCATTGAGTACGTTGACTCTCTCCGATCCTCGCTTGAAGTACCGGGATACGTGCGACACTCGGACAATAGGTTTATCGGTCACTCGTTTTGCACCTTGGTAATGGACTGTGGGTTTTTGATTCAGCAGGCCTTCAACCTGTGATGCTTGGATTGACAGGTTGACGAACTCTCTTAGACGATGTTACCGGTTGGAAGTACTAGGCTACTGGTTTTGGGTACTAAAGAAGACAACGATCGCGCTCATTTCTGGTTTGAGATAAACGCCTTCTTCTTCTTCTGGAACTCGGACAGCCACCCGGACCGGTACGGCGCCTTTGGCTCGGTCGGCAATCGGCATCAAGCGAGAGACGGTCCCTTTGTAGACGCGTTTTGGGAACGCTTCCGATCGGACTTCGCATTGTTGGTTAACAAACACCTTCGAGACATCGCGCTCTTGGATATTCAGATCGATTTCCAAGTCGGACAAATCCGCAATGTCGCAAACGCTGGTCGAGCCACTGAATGCGACCGGATTCACGAGGTTGCCTTCTTCGGCATTCTTTTTCAAGATCGTTCCGGAGATCGGAGCACGCAGGGTACAATTCTCAAGTCTCCAAAGAGACTTGGTCAAGTTTGCTTCGGCCTGAATCACTGCGGCTTTAGCCATCGCGATGCGTTCCTTGCGGGGACCCTCTTTCATCATGTCGAGAGACTGACGTAGTTTTTCGATTCGTTTGCGAGTGCTGTAGAAACTGCTCTGCGATTGTTCGAATTCCGTCATGGACACGGAATTGGTTTTCAGTGCTTCTTTCATCCGCTTGAATTGTGATTCAAGCTGCGAGACGACCTCCTCTTGTTCTTGAAGGTCTGCCATTGCGCCTGCAATTTCCTGGGGTCGAGCGCCTGATTCAAGTTCTGACATCTCGGCGTTGTTTCGCATCAGAATACCGCGTGTCTGTTCGGCATCCGCTTGGTACTCCGTTCGTTCTATCTCGGCCAGGATATCCCCCTTGACCACTCGGCGTCCTTCTTCGATGTTGAGGCTCATGATTCGCCCGCTGACTTGCGGACTCACCAAAACTTGATGCTTGGCAATGACGTAGCCCCGCGATTCCAAGGCGATAGGATTCGATGGGGGTTGTTTTTCGGAGCCAGAAGCGAGACCGTTGGATTGGCGAGACACATTCGGTTGCGCCGTCGAAGCGGCTGAATTATCCGAGGGCTCACGCGGGGACGAATCGCCAGAATTAGGATTTGTCAACTTGTCCGTAGCCTCTAGAGAAGGTTTTGAAAAACCGATCGAGGCCATTAATTGATCATCGCGATACGCTAACCAAAGACACAAGGAAGCAAACACAATCGCGATCAACCATGGAAACCAACCGCTTGAGCGTTGTTGATCTAGCCTGTGCTCCTTGGCAATTCTCAAGGAACGTACGCGTTCGTCCATGGACGCCGCTTGCTCCTTTTTTGGATCTTTGTCCTTCAAAGACAACGACGAAGTGTTTTGAGAACTCAAGGGAAACCCAATCCAAAACCAAAGGTTACGTTAATCGCTTCAGAAGAGATTATAGTGCGAATTCGCTCGCCGTGGAATACGCTGCTGTAAACCAATTGGATTCAATTGGATTTCGCTGCGCCTAGTTATCCGCCACTCGTCTTACGTCGCGAGGCTGGCGTACTTCTTGGAAAGCATATTCCTAGGCCAAGCGAATCCTAATCCCTTGCCTTCGAGGAGTTCCGTTGGGACTACACCCCCGAGTATATGGAACATAGGGCGATAGAGTGACTCCCAGTCTTTGTTTCCGGCTGGGCAATATTGCCGGCCATTCCCCTCAACCGCCGTCACGCCCGAGATTCGGGAAGCCAACGCGGCGGATGTGAGAAAAGAAGCACCCACGCACGTTAAATCTTGGACGTAGATTTTCATGCCGTAGTGTTTGGCCGCAGCAGAAAATAAAAGCGAATCGCTGATTCCTTTGCAAGCCTTGATCGCAATCCCAGAATAGCCTTGTTGTTTGGCAAACATCAGCGAATCGAGGTCGGTCAGCGACTCGTCAATAACGACCGGTTTGAGCCGGCTCACTCGGTGCATCGTAACTTCTTTTCTCGCACGCAAATCGCGTTGCATTGGTTGTTCGATGTAATGAAGCTTTTGAGTCGAATCCTTGGACAACCGATCCAGTCGTTCTAGGAAATCAATAACGTAATCTTCGTTTTCGCAAGCTTCGTTAAAATCGATCGAGTAGGACCAGTCGCGAGTCGGAGCGCATCGCATGGCGATGCGATCGATTTCAAATACGCGTCCTACATCTGCGTCGAGATCTTGTCCGGTGATTTTTACTTTTAGGTGGGAGAGCTGTTGTTTGTTGATCCATTCCTCGAGAGTCTCAGGCAAGCCGTCGCCGACTTTTCGATTCAGGTCAGCTGCCGATAGTGGATCGAGCGAGCCAACCAAATGATAAAGGTTTAACGTGGAAGAGGCTTTCGAAAGTATCGCTTCGTTGAAATGTTTGCCTACAAAATCCTCGCCCAACCAAGGCGAAAGGTCGGAGCCGATGATCTCCGGCGTGAGCAAATTAAAGCTGTTGGTATTGTGAAGTCGCCCGAATGCGTCATGCAACGCAATGTCGGTACTCGACATTGCCAAGGCAACCGCCAAATCCGGAATTGGCTCGGTTAGCTTCATGGCGGTCGCTAGCTCTACGGCCTGTTGTTTGGCAATCACCTTGAGCTGCGTCGCCAAAGCGATGGGGTGGCCTGCTGGGTCCAAGCTAGTGGCTGCCTGTGCAATTTTCTCAGCTAATCCAATGACAATCCGCAAGACTTGCTCTGGCGTCAGGATCTTGCTGGGCCAAGCCCACGCGGTTCCCATGGTCATCTCGCCCATGCCATAGGCGATCTTCTTTTTTGTCTTGTCTTCCATTGTCAGCGTTGTACGAAAGACCGTCACATCCTTGACGACTCGGCCACCGAATTTCAACGGCGATCGGTAGATAAAGGGAAATTTCTCGAATTCGACTTCGGTTACAGTGATCTTGGAGTTCTTCGACATGATAAGCAGGGTAAGACAGACAATTAAGGAGAGCGGTGAGTCCGAGGGATAGCATAAGGTGCCGGAATACCGTTTCGAAACCCCTAATGCCAGGAAATTCCGGCCTAGACGCAATTCACGCAAAAACGTACAAGTCCAGGGTGGGTACCTGTATTGCCGTGTCAGCCCAATCAACCAAACTTATGTCCAGCGCATCCGATCAGCGAATTCGGCACGTAGCTATCGTGCTTCAGAGCTTAGATGCCGCAACATCTCGCGGCCTGTTAGGTCAGCTCCCCCCTACGCAAAGCAAGCTTGTTCGACAGGCCATGGTTCATTTGGGGACCGTTACACCCCAGGAACGCGCAGCAGCTTTCCAATCGATGCAAGGGCTGCTCAATGCTTCCAACGCAAAAAGTGGTCTGGATCGACCCGAATCGAAGGAATCGCTTTCGCCTGCTGCAGCCCTGCTGGCGTTGCAAAACCCGATGAATGATCAAGTCGATCTGAGCCCCGAAGCGATTTCCCAAAATCGACAGCAAAATCAACACCAACACGACTGGCAATCGAGCATTCCTAATTTCGCCACAACGCAAACGGGCGGAAGTTGGCAACATATGCCAGCGGAAGCTTTGGCGGATATCTTACAAGGCGAACGTCCCATTGTCATTGCGACGGTCATCAACCAAGTATCCGTCGAACGCGCGACGGCTATTGCACAGGCCTTGCCCATTCAAGTCGCGGCAGCAACCCTTGCCGCCTTGCCTCATTTGCATCTGACCGATGCAGCCATCCTCCGAGATATTCAGTTGGAACTAGAGCGCAAAATCGGCTTGTATCACGCACCCAAACAAGCGACTGCGGAAGGGCTCACCAAACTTCAAGCAATTGTGGCCTTTATGCCAGTTGCAGATCGAGAGAATTGGACCAAGGCCATCGCCCAGTCCAATCCAGTCCTGGGAGCCAAGTTGGGTTGGCGGCAGGATTCGCGATCAACTCCTACCTATTCCGTCCGTCCATCGAACACTGCAGTCGCCGCTTCGGTTCCTTCCCAGCCGCTTGCGCAGAACTCCAGCGCCGACGCCCCTGAAAATGCAGCACGCTTAGATGGTTTCGAAGAATCCATTCTTTTGCCTTTTCCGCAACCAGCAAACGAAGTTGCCAAAACCGTGGCAACAGAATCGAAACAAAGCGTTGCTCCAAAGCCGACTCAAAACGAATTTCAAAAACATTCTTTGGAAGTTCTGCTTCCGCTTTCCGACAAAGACTTTGTGGCTGTCTTGCATGCCTGCCAACCTCAAACCGTATTGCTCGCATTGAGCGGGGCGACAAAAGCCTTCGTTGCTAGAGTGGAACGACTGGTGCCCGCCAAGGATGTAAAACGCCTTAGAGAACGGCTCAATAGTTTAGGGAAGATTCAATTGCGTGAAGTCGATGCGGCACAGATGGAGATTGCCGACGTCGCGATGAAGTTGCTGGCTAACGGAGCTGTGGGTGCGACGGCAAGCGTTTCCTTCACCGCAGCAGCGTAAGAGATCATTCCACTTTCCAGACCCGAAACACATGGCAAGCGTCTTAAAATCCAAATCCTTCACCCATGGTACAAACACGGCTCAGACCGAAGTGTTCAACTGGGAGGATGTGGCGTCGCGGGCCAAACATTACATCGATACAGTACGAGAACAAGCTCAGCAGCTATTGCGAGAAAGCCAACTGGAATGCACACGCATTCAAACCCAGGCAAAGGAAGAAGGAACTCGACTGGGCGAAAGCCAAGTCGAACGGCTAGCCATGCAAATGGCTGGCCAGATCGCGGAAAAGCGTGTGCAGGAAGCCGCTCGTAGCGTCAAGACTTTGTGCGAGGATCTGGAGGCCGCGACCCAACAATGGTTGCGGCAATGGCAACATGAGACCATAACGCTCGCTATCGGAATCACCGAAAAGATTCTAGCACGGCAAATCGAATCCGACCCAAGTATTTTGATTTCCTGGATCGAGGACTCGGTCCGGTTGATTCAAGGTCAACGACAAATCCTGCTTCGAATCCACCCAGAAGATGCCCAAAGGCTCTCGACCGCCTTGTCCGAGCTCGTTGACGACATGAAGCCGTCGGTTGAAATCCAAGTGGTTGAGGATGTCGCCGTCGGCAAGTTTGGTGTCATCCTACAATCCCCCGATACCACCATCGATCGATCGCTTCAAACGCAACTCAAGCGACTTGTGGAAGAACTTCAATAGATATGTCCGATCCCAACCGCCTGCAAACCTTAGTCAACTCGTTTCCTAGCATCCCGCGCAGTAAGCACTGGAATCACTGTTTGCAACGCATCGTGCCATACGGCATCAACGGGCGCGTGAGGAGCATTCGTGGAACTACCGTTGTGGTCGATGGGCTCCCCGTCCCCGTGGGAGCTTTAGTTCGAATCCTGCGCCGCAATCAAGAGCCGGTACAAGCCGAAGTCATTGGTTTCGATGCTGGTAGGACCATACTCGCGCCCCTCGATAATTTTGATGGGGTCGGACAAGGGGATACGGTCGAACTATTTCAAACCTACCGTTCCGTCAACGTTTGTCCGGAGTTAATCGGTCGTGTGCTCGATGCAACAGGCACGCCAATGGACGATGGCCCTCCTTTGCCATTCGGTATCAAGATGCCATGCGACGCAGCACCCGTGCCAGCCTTGACACGCCCTCCCATCGACAAGATTTTGCCAACCCAGGTGCGTGCCATCGATTCCTTTTTGACCATCGGTTTTGGCCAACGCATCGGGATTTTCGCGGGTTCGGGAGTTGGCAAGAGTACACTTTTGGGCATGCTCGCTCGAGGAACCGAGACGGATTGTGTCGTCATTGCCCTGATCGGCGAACGAGGTCGCGAAGTGCGTGAATTCCTAGACCGCGATCTAGGTGAGGAAGGCCGGAAAAAATGCGTGACGGTGGTTGCCACTAGCGACCAACCAGCCCCCAAACGTATCCTGGCAGCCAAGACCGCCACCGCCATCGCTGAGTCACTGCGAGATCAAGGGAAAAATGTCCTCCTGCTCATGGATTCCGTGACCCGATTTGCCATGGCGCAACGCGAAATCGGATTGGCGGCAGGCGAAGTTCCAACGACGCGTGGCTATCCGCCGAGCGTCTTTGCCATGCTCCCTCAGTTAGTCGAACGAACCGGTATCAATCAACGCGGCAGTATTACGGCACTCTACACCGTGCTCGTCGAGGGGGATGATACCAACGAACCGATCAGCGACGCGTTGAGAGGGCTACTCGACGGCCACATCCACCTGTCTCGAAGCATCGCAGCCCGAGGCAGATATCCAGCTATCGATGTTCTCCCAAGTTTAAGCCGTTTGCAGTCGCAGTTGATTTCTAAGGAAATGCGACTTTCAGCCGAAGCGATTCGCAGCATGATGGCGGTCTACAAAGAAAACGAGGACTTGATCAACATCGGTGCCTACCAAAAGGGGAGCAGCCCATTAATCGATCGCGCCATTCAGCTTCGAGCCGCCATTGAATCACTCCTTATGCAGGAGCAACAGGAATTGATCCCTTGGCAACGCAGCGTGGACGAGTTGACCAAATTGGCCCTCATTGCCACTTCGCAGACGATTCCAAACGCACCATCGCAACCGCTGGCTGGCAGTGCAAATGCTTTCGCGAATGGTGTCCCTGGAATGAGGGCGGCTTAATCAATCATGGCGAAATTCCGGCTTGCAACCCTCCTGAAGATTCGGGAACGCGATCGCGATCTAGCTGCCAAAGCGGTGCAGGATGTTCGGTTGGCAATAGAGAAGCTAGACATCGCGCAACAAGAAATCGACCAGGCCAATCGGCAAATGAACGATGCGAGAAAGCAGTCCAGTTTTGGGGCCATCAATCTTCATCAGATTCTGGACGCACAGCGCTACCAAATGGTCCTCTCGGCCCAGTCGGCCCAAATCGCTGACCACAAAGGCAAGTTGAACCAAGAACTAGAGCGTCGCCAATTCGCGCTCGTTCAAAGCCAAAAAGCGGTTAAATCTCTTGAAAAACTTCGCGATCAGCGAGCCGAAACTGCCGATCTTCACGCTTTGGCAAAACAACAGGACAGGCTTGACGAATGGTCTAGCATTCGGCATGCCATGAGCTCCATTCGCCAAGAAGGCGAGCAATCTTCGAACGGGAATAACCTTGATTTCCAATAACCTTGATTCCCAATAACACGGCGATTCCCAAGAACACGGCGATTCCCAAGAACAAGGCTGAACAGTCAAACGAGTAAGCTATGAAAAAATTGATTGGGCTCTTCTTGTGGTTTTGTGCAGCAACGTTCCTTGCTCAAGTCTGTATCCTCGGATTGGCAGCTTCCAAGGGGCATCTCAGTCGCAAAACCATTGCACAGGCCATTGGTTTACTGAACGGAATTGATATTCAAGGGGAACGGCTAAAGCAAGCATTAATAAGTGCCCGCGAAACTCCAACGCTTGCATACGACGACATTCTCAATGCCAAGACCAATGCCCTGCTCCAGCTCGATAGTCGCACCCGAGCGTTGGACAATTTGCAACGCCAGCTAAGTGACCAGCAACGAGAACTTCAGAAGAAGGCCGCTGACTTTGATGAACGCAGACAGCAGTTCGAGTTGAAGCAAGAGCAGCAACGTGCGGGACGCCAACTCGATAGCTTGAAGGAAATGCAAAAGATTCTGGAAAACTTGGATCCGGCGGAAGCCAAAAAACAACTGACAATGATGCTAGAAAAGAAGGAGTTGGCGGATGTTGTATCGATCATTCGGGGTTTTCCACCCGATAAACAAAAGAAGGTCCTAGCTGAATTCACACAAGTGGCGGATCAAGAAATGCTAGCGGACGTTCTGCGAGAGATTCGGAGAGGCGAGCCGCTAGCGAACCAGGACCCAAAATTCAAACAGCCTTAGCGCGTACGTCCAATAGTAACTTCGGGGCGCCGTGCACCCTAATTACGACATTTGCAACAGAAGACGAACCTGATGGCAAACGACACGGCAATCAATGGCCTTTCCTCCTCGGATACGAGCATCGCTGCCCTTCGAAAGAAGTCGAAAGGGGAATCGATCGAGGTTAGCAGACGATCGTTTTTCGACGAACTATTGAACCTAGGTCAGTTCGAGTCGATCGTTCCTGAAGCGGTTAGGCCCACAACAGATTCGAGAATTTCTACGGATCGGAGTCCAGACGATTCGTCGAGTCGCCCAACCGATGAATCGGTAGATTCGAGCGAAACAGATCCAGTTCCGGGCTTGGAAACACCTCAACAGCAAGTGGTAGTTCCGTTAACGCCGCAACTGCAAGCGTACGACCTAGAGAAAACGACCGAGGTCCAGACCTCCGATGTTGGGAAATCGACCGAAACGCAAAGTCTGAACCCGTTAAGCGATAAAGCGGTTGCCGCAACGCATGCGAATCTAAGTGAAAAGAAAAGTCAGGGCGCGAAAGAGGATCTAGAAAATGCGGCAAAGAACTCCCTCGCCCTCAATGTTGAAAAAGATCTTTCGCCAGCCGATGTGGAGAATTCACCTTCCACAACGTTGGGCTCAGAACTCGTGGACAACAAGGATAATGCCCAAACCACATCCCCGGAGCTGTTGAGCCATCTCAAGCCGGTTCAAAAAAACAGTGCTTCGGCCCAATCATCCGATGTGAACACGGACCCATCGAAATCTGGGCAAGGCAAACCAAAAGCGGTTTCAAAGCCAGAGACGACACCGAGAAACATCCAGTCGCACAACGAACGGTCCAACGAGAATAATGACGAAGTCAAAACCTCACGACCCCGAAACAAACGAGCCGAACATCTTGCGGAGCGAGCCTCGGAAAGCGATCCCGTTTCAAACCGCGTTGATCCGTCGAATTCGACGACGGCGATTGAAACCCCGACTGCAACTGCAACTGCAAATGGCAAGTCCGATGATCCTAAAGAACTACGTTCGGTTTCAGGCACCAGTTCGTTAAGCAGTTCGTCGCCGGTATCAAGTTCTTCGCCCCTGATAGCAACCCCGATCGCGCTCAGTAACGATGTCCTCAGAGGCAATGTGACCAGTAGCAGTTCCAGCTTTCGGCCAAACGCCGAAACAATCTCCGCGGTAGGGACAGCTACGACGCGAGGTGGTATTCCAACGGATCCTTCCAATTCAAGTTATACTGGTGCTGGCTCCAATCCAGCCCGGGCGGAACAAGGTCGTGGCGAAGGTGCACGAAGCAACTCCGGAACTCAAATCTCAGCGTATCAGGAAGTAAAATTGGTCCAGCGAGTTTTGCGGGGTGTGGAGCAGTTGGCAAATGGAGGCGGGCAGGTCCGATTGCGTTTGCATCCGCCTGAACTGGGTTCGTTGCAAATGTCGCTGCGAATGGAGGCTGGCCAGGTATTTGCGAAGTTGGAGGTCGAAAACTCAACAGCCCGCGACGCGTTGCTGAATAACGTCCAAACACTCAGAGACCGGATGGCAGAACAAGGGATGAATGTTGCAGCCTTTGAGGTGGAGGTTAGTACCGATTCGTCCGGTTCAGGTACTTCAGGCTCGAATATGCCAAGGGATGGCGGATCGGATAGTCAATCACGGTGGGACAACGCGACTAGTCGCTTTGCACAGCAAAACGGCAATCGCCTTTCGGCGGAGCCGGGGCCAGCCGAAAGAATGCCCGGAGCTGCCTGGACTCGCAGCAACGGTTCACTCGACCTGACAGTGTGAATTTCGGTCTGCATTCGCAGGTTGAAAATCCAATGCGACTCACTTTGAGCCGCAACGCCTTAGCGTGCGGGCCGGAAGTCCAATAATCTCTTGCGAATCCGGCCCTCATGCTAGCGCATTGAGGCTCAAAATCAACAGAGTGAGTGCCATTGGGTTGAAAACCTACAGTAGCTGAATTCGCGAGAATTGAGGATAATCCATTCTCTCCACACTCTCCACCTCTCCACCTCTCCAACTCTCCAACTCTCCAACTCTCCAACTCTACCACAGTGCCCGTTCCTTCAATCCATCCGACTGCTCAAGCCGTTCAAGAGGCATTGGCAAGAGCTGCAGCCGAGGGTGCTTGGCGAATTTACGATGGACCTTATCTGGAGAATCTTCGATCGATACTGGCTGGTCATCTCAATTGCGAGTACGTACGCCTTTGTTGCTCGGGAACGTTCGCGGTCGAGCTTGCTGTCCGTTCGCTGCATCTGGAGCCCAATGCAGAAGTGCTTTTAGCCGGCTATGATTTTCCTGGTAATTTCCGGGCCGTTCAGGATGCTGGAGCAGCGGTAGGACTATGCGATGTCGCATGTGACAATTGGGTGCCGGACGTTGAGCAACTTGAGGCAGCTAGAGGAGCGAACACCCGCGCGATTGTTGTATCGCATCTACATGGTGCCATGGCTCCCATGGCTAGTATCTGTAGTTGGGCCAAGCATAATGGGATATTCGTTATCGAGGATGCGTGTCAAGTTCACGGCGCTAGCGTGGACGGTAAGCCTGCGGGGGCTTGGGGCGATCTCGGTGTCTTGAGTTTCGGCGGTAGCAAGCTGATCGCCTCTGGGCGTGGGGGGGCCGTCATAACGAACGACAAACGCTTCGCGCAGCGCATGACTGTATTTTGTGAACGAGGCAATGATGCATTCGCGTTGTCTGAGTTGCAGGCTGCTGTTATCGTTCCTCAGTATGAGTACTTAGCGATCGACCATAGGCTTCGGCTGATGGCAGCCACCCGTTTGATGGCCCATCTATCGAAGGTCGAATGGCTATCTTTAGGCCCATTGCAAGGAATGATACAGCCAGGGTTCTACAAACTCGGAATCATGGTTCTCGATTCATTATTGAATTCCGCACGAGCGAGCGCGAGTGACAGGGACAATGCGAACGCGGCGTTGGTTTCGCAGGGAAGCGCAAGAGAAATTGCGTTGCGATCGCTATCCGCGCACAAGATTGAAATAGGCTCGGGATTCAAAGGATTTCTCCGACGATCGGCCAACCGTTGCAGGCAGCCTGTGCCATTGACCAATAGTCGAGCCGCGGCGGAACGAACATTGGTTTTGCATCACAGCCACTTGTTAGATCCGCAGACTGGATTGTCGAGCACTGAGCAAGTCAAGGCCGCTTTCCAAAGCATACACCGGGAGATAGCGAGTTGAGAATACTATTGACGAACGACGACGGGATAGAAGCGGAAGGCTTGCAGTTTCTTTATGAAGTTCTGACAAAGAAAGCAGAGTGCTTTGTTGTAGCTCCAGACCAAGGTCGTAGCTGTTGTAGCCACGGGGTGACCACTCACACCTCGCTTGAGGTCGTAGCGAGAATGAGGAATCAATGGACGGTGTCAGGGACGCCAGCGGATTGCGTTCGCGTGGGATTGTTGTGGCTCGATTTGAGGCCGGATCTGGTGGTTTCTGGGATTAATCATGGAGGAAACCTGGGGATAGACATTCTGTACAGTGGCACAGCGGCAGGCGCACGGGAGGCGAGTCTGTTGGGGGTTCCGGCGATTGCCATTTCCCAGTACATGCGGCGCGATATCGAACGGGATTGGGACGTGTCGGCGAGGCGGGCTGGTATTGTTTTGGAAAATATTCTCCGGCGGGAATCTTTGGGTGCGGGTTATTGGAACGTCAATTTGCCGGCATTACCCAGGCAATTGGCGGCCGTGGATTTCCCGATTTCGGTGTGCGATCCGGAGCTCCAAGCCATGGCTTTTTCCTTTCAAAAAACTTCCGAATCCGTTGAAAAAGGCGGCGAAACGCTGAAAAACGCTGCTCCAAGATCCGTTCAAACCTTAACCTACCAAGGCAATTATCAGGCAAGGCCTCGAAGAATAGGCAGCGACGTCGATTTGTGTTTTGGAGGGCATGCTACGGTCTCCTGGCTTGATTCGTTGCGAGTTGGCGTGCGTATTTGACGGTTAAAGTCAACTCAAGATCAGCGTTGACCATTGATCGTCAGACTTTGTAAAATACCGGGTCCACTTTTGAAAGCAAAACAAACACATGTCCCGATTATTACTTCAATTAGCTACCGTGATCGTCCTTACGCTCAGCGTTCCAATGCTAGCAATTGCAGATGGCGAAAAGGGAAAAAGCAGCAAACCGAAGAGCTTCGGCGGACTTGGCTTGGATTTTGGTGGTTCCCAGGGCGGGACGCCCTACACCTTCGCTGCTCGCTATGAGGCGGAGGAAGGCGGGCAACGCGGAAGGGTAACCGTACAAGTCACGCTTGAGGATGGGCACCACATTTTCTCAACCACTCAACCTGCGGGCGGCCCCTCGGCCACAGTTATTTCGTTCACTTCTCCCGGGATCGTTCTGGCTGGTCCATTTGCTCCGGATTCTTCCTTCGAAGTCTCACTCAACGAAGCTGGATTTGAGGGGGTGCGAGTCGAGCAGCACCACGATTCGGTGTCGTGGACTGCTCCAGTGACGTTTGGCACTCCGCTCAGTGCATCGCCAAGTGCGCTGAGTCTCAAGATCGATGGTCAAGTTTGCAAAGAATCTTGCATTCCGATTCGCGGCGAGGAAGTCAAAGCAGAGTTTAAGGGCTTTTATGCTTCCGCCAAGTCCGCGGTTAGCACTGGCCCATTTCGTGAACCTGAGAGCCCAATCGCTTGGACGGTTTCGATTGACAAATCGATCGTGAAACCGGGCGATAAACTGGACATCGTTTTGACGGCCAAGCCGGACCCAAAATTCCATGTCTATAAGTATGAGCCAACCGATCCGGCTACCGAGTCCCGAACGTTGATCGTCATGACAAACAAAGCTGGACTACTGGCTGGCAATCCTGTGACCGATAGCAAGGTGACCCATAAGGATTTGGGTGGAGGCTTGGCGGTCGACTATTACGAAGGGGAGGTAACTTGGCGGATTCCGTTACAAGTCCCCGATCAAGCGATTGAGGGCCTGTATTCCCTACAAGGTTTGGTCGGGTATCAAGGCTGCACAGATGGTTCCTGCGATCAGCCTCGCGGCATAAGGTTTCAGGTGGATTTGTCCGTCGGAGCCAAGACTATTGCAGCGTCGACGAACGCAGTCCTAACCGCTGTTCCTTTCAAAGACGTTGTTACCAATCCGAATCTAACGAAGTGGATTGATGGCCCGAAGATCAAGTTGACGTTATCGGCGGCGGAGATCTTTTCGAAGTTTTGTCTGGCGATGCTCGGCGGTTTTATTTTGAACTTCATGCCGTGCGTCTTGCCGGTCATCGGTTTGAAAGTGCTGGGGTTTGTAAGTGAAGCGGGCGGGGACCGAAGAACTGCTTCGTGGCTGACGCTCACCTACGCTGCGGGCATTGTTTCGTTAATGTTGGCGCTCGGAATTCTCAGTGTTGTGGTGCGGTACTACACGGGTGCGGCCTTCGGTTGGGGCGAGCAATTTGGATCGGTCACTTTTCGAATCCTGATCACTGCGTTTATGTTTTCGTTGGCGCTAAGCTTTCTCGGGGTTTGGGAAATTCCGATACCTGGATTTGCAATGAGCAAAACGAGCACCGAACTTTCCAATCGAGAGGGGTATCAAGGGGCTTTCTACAAGGGGCTGATCACGACGTTGCTTGCCACGCCATGTAGCGCTCCCTTTTTGGGTGGAGTGTTCATCGTTGCCTTATCGCAGCCTGCATGGGTAGTTTTGTTGATTTTTGCTGGTGTTGGACTTGGGATGTCATTGCCCTATTTGGTTGTGGCAGCACAACCCTCGATGCTATCGTTTTTACCTAAGCCGGGGCCTTGGATGGAGACATTCAAGGAAGTGTTGGCTTTCCCGATGCTGTTGTCGGTTGTTTTTTTGGTAAGTGGATTTCTCGACGAAGATCGCATGGCGATGTTGTCCTCCTTGATGTTTGTTTGGTTTGGATGCTGGATGGTAGGGCGCGTGCCAGCGTGGTCGGAATCGAACGCGAAGATTCGAAACTGGTCGATCGCGATTGCGGTTGCCGCATTAGGCACCTGGGGATCGTTTTACTACCTTCAGCCTTCACCGTACCGATTGGCCTGGCAAGATTACAATGAGGTGAAACTGGATGCGATGGTTGCCGAAGGCAATACCGTCATGATTGACTTTACAGCAAATTGGTGTGCAAATTGCAAAGTAAATTTGATTACTGCCATCGAGACGAAGAGGGTGAAGGAAAGGGTGGAGTCGGCGAAAATTATCCCAATGGTGGCCGATCTTACGAATCGTCCACCTGAACTCTTTGCAAAGCTCCGGGAATTGAATAGCATCTCGATTCCAGTCATAGCGATTTACTTTGGCGGCGACCTAGAACATCCGATTATTCTTCGCGACTCGGTAACCGAATCCCAGGTTCTTGAGGCCCTCGAAACGGCGGGCCCCAGCAAAAACGCAGAGAGCCTTTCTACGGCGACGGGCAACAACTCCAATTCCATCGTACAATAACACTAGGATTCGCCGGCATGGATAGCGTAGAGCTCCAATCAACCCAAACGCAAATCGTTGACTATCTCAGGAAGGTATGCGGTGGATCGCCACAGGGGAAAGATTCCTTGGCCATGATAGGAATTGATTCCGTTGCCATGGCTGAATTAACCTTTGAGCTAGAGAAGCGATTTTCTATTAAGATCGATGACGACATCTTGGACGTTGATTCGGTCGATGAGCTCGTACAGTACGTAGTATCGCGCAAAACCGCCAGCAAAAAGTAGTGCGTGCTAAATTCTACACAAACGCCGCCGCGACTCATTAGACTGGTGACATGATTTCGTCGACGAAAAGTACTTTGACGGTTGTGATACCTGCTTTAAACGAAGAGCAAGCCATCGCCGCCACGCTTACCCGCTGCCTTGCAGTGTCGGAGACGCTACGCCTCAACGTCGGCCTCCAAAAAATCGAATGGATTGTTGTAAGCGATGGCTCGACCGACAAAACCGCCCAAATCGCACGCACCTTTGGAGCCGTAACGGTCGTCGAACTCCCGACCAATCAAGGCTATGGAGCCGCCATCCAACGTGGCTTTGACGAAGGAACAGGTGACTTGCTGGCCTTTCTCGACGCGGATGGAACTTGCGACCCAGCCTGCTTCGAGAGCATGTGTTCCCAAATCCTGGACGATCGAGCGGAAGTCGTTTTGGGGTCCCGAATGGGATCGGATAGCAAGATGCCGCCAATTCGCCGCATTGGCAATTGGCTTTACGCGATTCTTTTGGGGTTCCTAACTGGCAGAAGCGTGACCGACGCGGCCAGCGGCATGCGAGTACTGACCCGCGATGCGTGGCGGCAACTGCAACCATTGCCATCCGGTTTGCATTTCACCCCCGCCATGAGCGCCAAAGCGCTCGTCACTCACATGCGGATCGTCGAAATCCCAATTCCATATGCAACGCGAATAGGCGAAAGCAAACTGAATATTTTTCGAGATGGCTTACGATTTCTTTCGGCCATACTCGGTGGCCTATTGAGTGCTCGACCGGATCGATTTCTTGGGATGATTTTCTTAGTCTGCGTCATCTCGACGATCGGGTTGGCTGCGTTTCCAGTCGAGTATTATCTGCGCAATGGAAGCCTCGAGGATTGGATGATCCATCGATTCATCGCATGCCTTGTTTTGAGTTATGCTGGCTTCACAACTTTTGCAGCGATTGCAGTCTCGCATCGAATGGCGAGTCTCGGTCCTTTAAGAAAACCGACGGACTCATTTTATGCATCGGCGGCTGCCAATTTTTTTTCGCCGATTCCGCTGCTGATTTGGGGCACTCTTTGCATGTTCTGTAGTTTGTATTTGATCGGTGAAGGCTTGTTTGACTACGTCACGAAACGCACGGTGGATTTGCATTGGTCCAGATTGATTGTCGCCGCATACCTGATGTCGGTAGTGTTCCAAGGATTTATAACGGCCATTCTCTTAGGTGTTAACAACCTGTGGGTCGATGCCCAGCGACCTCGCATCCCACCCAAAAAGTGAATTGACGAAACAGTCGGCTACCAAGGCGGGGACCGCCGTGCAACCTTGGTTACTTCATCAAGGTCATGATCAAGGCCTGCTCCATTTCGCCAGGGCGAAATCCAAACGGGCCTCGCCCTCCTTGATAAGTGACTTTGCCATCGATATCGAGGACGTAGGCTCTGGCTGGCATTCCGCTATAGAGATTCCCAACCCGATCATCCATGGTGTCCACTAGTAAGGGAATCGAGTACTTCAGTTGAGACGCACAAGTCACGGCAACCGCTTTTCTTTCGTCGAAGTTCGCTGGTTGTTTCAGCTTAACGCCAAGCTTGGTGTTCGATTCCATCACCCATCCATTGTCTGGATGTGCCTCGCGCACGTAGACGCCGAAAAAATGGGCTTGGTCCTTGTAACGCTGACCGATTTCATCGAAGTCGGGATACATCCTACGGAAAGGACCGCAAGTAAAGTTACCAAAGATGAGAACCACTGGCTTCTTGCCGACCCAGTCTTTCAGTCGAATCGTCCTGGTCCCGTCCTGGGTGGTCAGTTCAAAATCGGGTGCTGTCTCACCAGGAGTTGGGCCCTCTTGCAGCGAGCCCAGTTCGTTCGCGAAGAACCCTCGCATCAATCGCTCCGGTGTTGGCTCGTCGCCTGGAAAGTACCCTCCATGGCTGCTTCCTAAGCTGAGTGAGCGTCGAAATGCGTCGATTCCTAGTTCACTACTGTTCCCTCTGGACTTGTCAAAGAAGGCCAATAGCTCATCCCTTGAAACCTTTCCATCTTGCCCTTTGTCAATCCGGCGGAAGATCCCGTTGGCCACTGCTTGCTCTCGCATAAACGGACTGGCGGGAGTCCAATCAAAATCGTCTTTTTCCAACACTCCATCCCCATTTCGATCAAGCCGTTCGAAGTGCAGTGGATCACCCTGAAAATCCTGTTTGCTGAGGCTTTGGTCCTCGTCCACTTTGTGTTTTGAAACAAGCCATTTCCAATCGTACCGTTGCATGGCTGGGCCAAACCAACCGCCACCCAACCCCATATCCGATCCGCGTAGGATTGCAGAGAGCATCCGAATGGCTTCCGGTTGTTGTCCTGCCGCGTATTTGGATTCGAACCGTGAGAGTACCTTCTCCGCTTGATCTTTGTCTTCGAGCGCGGACATGCATTCCTTCTCTAATCCAGGGAAGTCGGCAAGCGAAAATGGCGCTTTGGTTGTCGGTTCCTGAGCGCTGGCGACGGAAGAAAACGCAGACCATCCGAGTGCAATAGACAGGCAATTAACTGCACACCAAAATCTGGTAATTTGTTTCACGATTCGGTCCATGGTAGGAGGAGTTGCAAACTGTCCGCTTTTGTCGCATTGGTCGATTTCATTCTGCCGAGCACCTTACGATACAATAAACACTAACGGCAGTATAGAAACGGCCGGGACTTTATTTTGAACGAGGAATTATTATGTCTACAGTCCGCACCAATTTCCCCCAGTTTTTCGGTCACTTTCAAATCCTCATAGCCTGCCTTTCCATTACATTAGCTTTTGGGCAAGACAAAAGGCCGGACTGGCCCACGCCACAAAACGTCAATGAGACTTGGTTGTCTCTCCCGCCTGCAGATGATGGGAGCGGAACACCGTTGCCGACATGGGCGAGGATGCTTGCTCGATCACTTCCTCACACTACCGCGGCGCTATTGGAGTTGGAGTATCTCTATCGAATGGAGCCGCTGACGCTGGATGCCAGCATCGCCCCCACGATCAAAACGACGTCGGATTGCTCGCATCTATCAGGAGTTGCTCGCTATGCTGTAGCTTCCTATCACCAGTCTGCTTATGGCAGGGGAGTCGCAATCGCCGATTTGAAACGAGTCAAGGCTCACGCTTTAATAGATTTGATGGAAGCCAATCCAAAGGACTTGCCGCCGCTGGAATACGAAGTATTCGTGTTTGCCAAGCAATTGGCGGAGCTAGGACAGTCCTTGACTGACGAACAATATCGTTCGCTTCAGTTGAAATTAGGAGATGAGGCGATGGTGGGATTTGTACTGCGCATTGCCCATGGTTGTTTCCAAGATCGTTTGCTTTGGGCGTTGGGAATTGCCGATGTGGCGGACGCGAATTCGGACCCAATTTACATACACTTTGTCGATTCCTCGGCAAACGGTGCGAATACGCCAGAAGCAGCCCGCGAGGATGCTGCCGAGCTGCTTGCCAGTATTGAGAGCGACAAGCAAATCGATGCACCGACCCCAGAAGTGGAATCCGCAACAAATTCAAAAACTGACAATCGATTGAGTTTCAAGACGCTTCAGCAATTGTTAGAAAACCAACGGGAACGAGACCCACGTATTAGCGTTCCCGAATGGGATGCAATTGCCCCCAAGCTGCCCACAGGACTCTATCGTCGCCCGCTCCGCATTCGATGGAGTCGAGTGGTGGTTGGCTACCAGCCGAAGTTGGGGCCAGCTTGGATCAAGTGCTTACGCGTCTTCGAGCAAGAGGCTCATCAGGATCGTGTTTTTGAAGAGAGCGTGTTCTGGGTCGTTACTCGAGGATTGAAGTGTTTTTACTGTATGGGTCACTGCGAGATGCTGATGGAGGTCGGTGGACTGAAACCATCCGGGATCGCGAATCGTACAGCCCGACTGGCAAGTGGCGATTGGTCCAGTTTTTCGATGGGCGAGCAAGCATCCTTTCGGTTTGCAAAGAAGTTGACCGAAGCTCCTGCTTCGATCGACTCAACCGATTTGCAGAGTATACGTGAGACGTTGGGAGAGACCAGAGCGATTGACTTGATTTGGTGGGCAAGTCGTTGTCAGTTCATGACCAAGGTTTCAGACGCGTTCCAATTGCGGCTAGAGAGGGAAAATGTTTTTGCGGATTAAGTGACTTTGCCGGTCATTCCGGATCACCAATCGGTTGGGCTATCTCTCTACTTCGACTGTCCCAAGTTAGAGGAAAGAGCCGTTGTCCAATCGGGAGTGCGAGGTTCCTACCGAGCTTTCGCAGTCCTTTTTCTCGGCAGGAGCCTCGTTCTCCCGATAAATCGCAAC
>JAYTVM010000215.1:0-22391 GCA_043743995.1 Pirellula sp.
AAACTCATCGATAGCGACTGGACTCATACCGATCGGCTGGCTGACGCAGATGTCGTGATTGCGGTTACCAAAGTCGGCCAACAAGGCATCGTCGAATTGCTCAAAGATGGGAGGTACAAACTGCTCTCCATCGAAAATGCAGCCGATCTTGCCAACGCGGAACCTATGTTCCATTTCTATGAAATCACAGACAAAGCCTACGCGATTACCACCAAAAGTCCAATCTATACGCTTAGAACCACCGCCCTGCTCGTTGTTCGAAGGGACGCACCTGCCAGATTGGTAGAGGAATGCCTCCATGCAATCTATGGCAGTACGCCCGTTGCAGAAGGACTGATCGCATTGGACCTTGCCGCAAATTGGGATGGTTTGGCTTACCATCAAGCGGCAAGAAAGTTCTTCGCCGCTAGCGTGAGAGCACCTTAAGCATGATCCGAAACAAACGTCAACGTTGGTACAGCGCAGAAGGCCAAAGCCGAATACACACCAGTGCACTTGAACAATCGAGCGGTATTCGTCGGTTGGCCTCGCTCATCATCCTGCTCGCATTGATCCTGATTCTGATCCAGCAAACATCCGATGTGAAAAAAGTTGAGACCGTTGCAACCGCAATCGGACTACTACCCAACTCCAACTCGGCAACGATGGCGGAATCCGAAACGCAGACTAGTGAACAACCATGGTCTCGGAAGGAACTCTATGATCCAACCAACATCGACCCTTTGCTCCTCGAACAAATGACGATGGAGGCCGCAAGTCCGTCGGTTGCAGCGAACCAACAAATATGGAAAGCCCTACTCCGAAATGCCCCTGTTTCCGTCGTTCGTGGCTTGGCCCATAAACTTTATAGCCGGCAAGCAATTGAGGCCGCCTCGGAATCCGCAGCTTCCCAATGGACAGAAGTAAAACGTTGGCATGCCGACGCAAAATTGCAACTTGAGAAATGGGCAGATATCGAAGCTCAAAACGCCGCTAACGTCGTTGCGGGTCAATCCATGGTATCGGAATCGCGGCTGTTACCTTTTATCGATTCGTTCCAAGATCAAAACCCTTGGTTTATGGTATCCGTGGTAGGGGAACCGACTACCCACCCAGATGATTTCTTCCGCGGCTTGAGTCTCGCTCTAGATCAAAAACTACTGGAACAAATTGTCGACAACTCAACGTGGTGGTCGACCGACTGGCTTCCGTTGGTTCGTAGCTGGCAGCGAGTCGGCACGCTCCGCGAGCTACTCGCAAACCAAGTGGCCTTGCCGCTTCATTTCCCAAAGATCGAAGTTCCGCAACTGCTATCTGCTGGTCACGATTACCGTGGACGACCGATACGCTTTGAGGGAACTATCTACCAAGTCGATCCCAGCGCGTCGATTTCCGAAGCAGGCTTCACCAATCTGAATTACGAAGTCATTTGGCTAAGGCCTGATGACACCAGTAGCCAGCCGATTTGCGTCTATGCACCAAAGGCAAATATAGACCAAAACGTCAAACTCGAGAAAGATTTCCACATATCCCTCACCGGACTGTTTTTTAAGCGAATCGCGTATAAGTCGCAGCGAGGCAATGAATTCTCGCCGCTGTTGCTGGCTGCTTATGTCAAACCCTTTGGGTCCAATGAAACCATCCCGGTCGCCAATCCATTTCAAACTGTCAATCGATCGACCCTGGATAGCACGGCGTGGCAGCCTCCAGTCGATACCAAGACCCCCTATTCGATCGTGCGACCAAGGTTACAGAAAGCGTTGGCGGCTCTTGATGATAGGGCGATTGAAGCGGGCTTCCGAGGATCGAATGCGTCATCAGCCAGCAAGCCGATTTTAGAATTGGAGCGACTCTTTCCTGAACTCGAAATACTTTTGAATAGCAGGGCGGAGTGGCCCATCTCGGAGTCTGCATCCCTGTCGCGTTTCTCGGGGATTGTCACCAAGATTGAACGTACTGCAATCGACGCTGAATCCCTCGATGTCTTGGAACAACCCCATGTCTATCGATGTCAGCTCGAAATGGAAAGTACTTCAGTCACGTTGCTCTGTGCATCGGTGCCTTCCGCTTGGCTTCAAACAGATGGAACGCCTCGAAATGCAATTCGACAACCATGCATAATCGATGGCCTTCGCTTAACTAGGAGCGACAATATCTCATTGGTTTGGACGCGATCCCCGAAATGGGTTCTATCGGAAAAACTCTCTAGCATGGATGCTTCGTCCCTGGAACCTAAAATTCCGGAGCCATGGCTATTTTTGATGGGCAAAGGATGGAATTTAGCTTGGATGGATCGAATTCAGGAATTGCAAAAAGATCCCATCAAACCGCTGTCACCCAAAGAAATGGAACCCTTCTTTGCTCTGATGCAGTTGGCAAAGAGCAGTCCATTTCCAGTAACGAGTTCTCTTTCCAAATCTTCGTCCACCGAAATGCCCGTTACCGAAATGCCCGTTACCGAAAAGTCGGTCACCGACCTGCTCGAGGCGTTACGACAAATGAAATCGAAAGCCAAGCCTGCCCTGGAACGAGTGGCGATGAACATGCGGATCGTGCGAGTTTCGCGCGTCCATGTAGCGGACCCGATGCAAGCCGCCATTTTAGGGAGCACAGACTACTATCAATTGGATGCCATGGCGGATATCGGCAATCGCACCTACGAGATCAAAGGGGAGAAAGAACCTATTGTTTATCACAATGAGTACCCGGTCACTTGCGTCGCCATCGAAGTGCCGAGTTGGCTGATGCCGAACGAACCGAATTCCGATAAGCAAGCCGCGTTGACCCATGACCAGGTCTGGTATCCCCGAATGAAGTCTACCGCATCGGGTTGGTTTTACCGCTTCTGGAGCTACAAAACACAAGAAACCGTGCAATCCCTAGGTGAGCAACAGAGGCAAATCGGCCCATTGATCGTCATGGACTCTCTTTCGCTCGGCTTCACAACTAACAACGAGACGACCCCCTTGAACACTAACGCAAAATCATCCAACACGATCACGGTGGTAATTGGCGTGTTGGGTACGATTGGCATCTGGTGGTTTGTACGTCGGTCGATGCGCAAGCCGCGGATGCGAAAGTGCCGGGGCCCGAGTGCCTCTCCGCAACTCTGAACCATTGCGTCTCTGCGCTATCTTTTCCGTTTGGCAGATTGGTAGCGGTTGAGTGATTTAAAATTGAGCGCAGAGGTGCAGTGTCGGAGAGTCGCAGAGGACAATTCAGTAAGTTAGAATAAACTTAAGGGAAACAGGCCAACCATTAATTCGGGTTTTTGGTCAGGAAGTTCCGTTTTTCGACTAAAAATTGTTGTACGGATCAAGATACAGTCTTCAATCGCTTGACTTGATGGATTAAATTTCGTAAAGTGGCTTGAATTCCCGCTGTAATCGCTTAGTGGCTTCTCGGCTGATGTTACTAGCGATTGAGCGACATTTTCTTTTTTTTATGATAGCGAGGTTTGGTATGAATCGCAATATTTATTCTAGAAAGCGCGCGTTTACGCTCGTCGAGCTTTTGGTTGTTATCGCCATCATTGGAATTTTGGTCGGTTTGCTTTTGCCTGCGGTTCAAGCCGCTCGCGAAGCGGCAAGGCGGATGCAGTGCGGCAACAACATCAAGCAAATTAGTCTTGCTTGTCACAATTACGAATCCGCGTACAAACGGTTACCTGCAATGCAATGCGGAAGCGGCGGCGTGAATCCTGGAAGCATCCAAGGTTCGGCCCAGAGGTACGCTATGTCTGGCCATTACGCACTTTTGCCTTTCTGCGAGCAAACGCCTGCTTACAGCCAGTTTCAAACCGCTGATTGGGCTCCTTGGGATGATGGTGGTTCATCGGCATCGCCACGATATGTATGTCGTACGACGGTACCCTACTTGAATTGTCCGAGCAGCAACGGGATCGCTGAGCCTACGAATCCGGACCGACAACGAGGGCTTTCGAACTATGGTTTTTGCGCAGGCGACAATATCGCTGGTTCGCAAGTCGTCCAGGGCGGAACGCAAGAACGCGACAGCACAACGATTACGGCACAGAAGCTGTCTATTAAGAATCGAGGTATTTACGGTAGATCCTGGCCATCCATGGCAGAGATTACCGATGGGACCAGCAATACGATTGCTATTATTGAGTTCGACCGCCCCAACGGCTTAAGTTCACTGGGAATGGTTGTGCTTCAAGCTGGCGATCCGGCTGCGTACTCCCCGCTTAGTTGCCGCGCTCAGTGGAATGGCAAAGCGTATCTGACACCAAGCTTGATCTTTACTGGAGACACCGCCAGAGGATACCGTGCTTGGGCTGGAAACGTCTATTTCAATGGCGTGACAACCATTCTTCCACCCAACTCGCCATCGTGTATGGTTGCACTTGCAGTGAACAACCCGCACTGGTGTTCGGGGATCTATAGCGCGGGTAGCAAGCATACGGGTGGTGTCCAAGTTTCAATGGCTGATGGTTCGGTGCGATTCGTTTCACAGTCAATCGATACGGGTAATTTAGCAAGTGTTTCCCCCACAGCCTCCGGTGGCGGGTCGAGCCCCTATGGCGTTTGGGGTGCCCTGGGCTCAGCTCGTGGCGGCGAAACTGCTAGTAGCAATGAATAATCCTTAGATTGTTCGAATTCAAAAGGGCTGATGCATGCGTGTCAGCCCTTTGTCTTTATCTTGACTATTTTATCTTTTCGAATGAATCACTCGGGGGATCTGACTTTGAGAGCGATATCCGTGTTTGCATTTTTGGTATTTTGCGTGGCTTTGGTTAGCGGGTGCAATTCGGGGCCAGGCTTGCCGCAGACCGTTCCCGCAGAAGGGGTTGTAATATTGGATGGAGCACCTGTGGCGGATGCGACCATCACGTTTATCGCGGATGTTGGATCCTACAACGCGAGTGCAGTAACCGACAAGGATGGCAAGTTCGCAATGAAAGCCTTTGAAGAGAAAAAGGGGGCGGTCGCCGGCTCCTACAAAATCGCAATCAACAAAACGATAGTGGAGTCTAGGGATGGCAAAAAAGGAGAGTCGGATGTGAATCTAAAACAGGGACTGCCCATGAAGTATTCCAACTTTTTGACTTCAGGTCTCTCGATCAAGCTTGGAGACTCTGGAGAAAAAAACATTAAGTACGAACTGAAGTCACATTAGTTCCTGTCCGTTGCATATTTCCAGCCTGTGTTTTCCGATTCACAGTCTGGAAGCCTAGCTCCTCCTGGGCTACCATTTCATTCCCGGTTCCGAGCTTGCTGCGTAAATAGCTCGGCAGGAGTCTCTCACGCCCGTTTTTTCCAATGATTTGTTGGGTCCAAAAGCGGAACGACCTCATCGGACGAGGGTGTTGTTCGGCTGATCGCTTAGATTGATCTTGGGTGGTGAATTGGTCGGTGGTTTTGCTTCGGCTATCGCGTCAGGCCTATCGTTTTGATTAAAAAGCTTGTTGGCAAACAAATAGTTTTTGCGATGGTCGATGCCGTTGGAATACACTGCTAGTTGGGGTTCCTCTGGAGAAAAGATCCTGTTTCTGATTCGCTTTCCGGCAAACCTTGTTCCATTGTAGATCGTGCCGTACTGGAGCGGCCCAATACCCAAAATCCAAGTGTCGCGAGCATTGCTACCCGCTTGAGCTATACCAGATTGCCATAACGGTTCACGCGTTTCTCGGTCATAGGCAAATACCGATACCTTTGCCGCCGCACTCTTCATTTCTCGTTTCGCCACGGAAATTTCCGGAATCGTCGGAAGTGAGGGGGAACCGGGGATGACCGTTGCGGCACTGCTTAAGAAATTACTTGCTGGAAGACCATAAATCATGCTGTGGCCATCAGTTCCCAACGCGCCGCATCGGGCTTCGCAAATAATATCCGCCTGCTCTCGCGTATCTACCAACATACATCCTGCCGCAGTCAATTGTTGTCGTAGGCCACTGATGACATAGTCGGAATTGACAAGGTTGACAGGCATGGCGACCCCTGGAATGACCTTGCCTGCACCGACAACGTATTGCGTGTCAAGAAACACCTTGTGGCCAGAAATCGCGCGGAAATCCATTTTTGAAAGCGTGGAATCCACCGCATCGGACATCAGTAGCTGTTCCGTTGCCGTAAATGATTTGGTTGTCCCGCAACCCGGTGTCGCAATAGCGAGCAAAAAAAGCACGCAAGCAAAAGCACTCTGAAAAATGAGCGGCATCTGACGAGCAAGGTGAAACAAGTGCATTGTTTAGGAGGGACGAGTGCAGGTAGGTCGGATTTCCGACTTGGGTTCGGACTGCCAACATACGCACTGCAGGGATCAACCGTAAGACAACTTGGGTGGTCTGGGATAATTAAGCCGTCTGGTCCCAAGCCGAATGTGACGGCGGCTGCACGAAATGCTCAGCCGTCACCTATGGCTTCGCGACAAATCGCAGTTTACGAAAAACGCGTTGATGCGAGTATTGTTCCGTTCTGTGATCGGGCCTTTCAGGTTTGCAAGCTAGCCTTTCAGGTCTGTGATCGGGCATTTCAGGTTGGTCGGGGGCTTGTCCCAACGCCGTGAAGGATTTTATGCAGCGAAATCGTTGGGTTGTGTGGGGGCTCGTCCCCCCGCAACCCTGTTTTGGTGTACTAACGGCCGGCACTCGCGAATCAACCCGTTCCCCTCGGCTTTGCCCGGCTTTGCCCGCCGGAGGCGGGCAAAGCCGAGGGGAACGGGAGTTGGGACGCCCATGTATAGTACGCCAAAACGCATCCGTCGGGGGCAAGCCCCGAACGGATGGGCTAGCGATATTGTCTAACCTTATTTTTGTTCGGAACAAAAAAGACTCGAAATAAATCAGAAAGAAATATCGAAACTGCTATTGGTCGCACTGCTCAGCCGTCACCTATGGCTGCCTATGGCTCAGGGCTCAGGGCTAAACCACGATTCTCAGTTTGCGGGGCGCGATCTGGATCGTGACAGGTAGTTCACATGCCCAGTCACCATCCGCCTGGCAGGAAGCAACCGATCCGTTTTTTGCAATTGAATCCGCCTTGTCAATCCGAAGGGAACAACTGCGAAAACGGCGCCATTGCTTGAGACCATGATGCTTGCCTCGCACGACGTTCCAGTAGTACCACATACTTCGAATCAAACCACCTTGTTCAAAAACTCCCACGTCAAGGTAGCCGTCGTTTTCAATCGCATCGTTCATGATCGATAGGCCGGCAGCATAGCGAGGGACATTGAAAACAAAGACCCACCCTCCCGGTACTTCCTCCAACATTTGGCCGTTCTCGTCGCAAATCGAGATCTTCAACATGGGCCATTGGTAACGAAAAAGCGTTCCAAAAATCGCGGTCCAATACGTCATTTTTGAAACATGTGCTTTGCGCGATTGATGAACGCGCCGTACCACTTCTGCATCAAACCCGATACTCGCCATCAAGAGCGACACCTTGCCATTGACCATCATGACATCGATTGGATTCGTGCGCAATTTTTGAATCAAATGGGCGCAGGCCGCAGGATCTGCGGAAATGGAAAAGTATTTTGCAAGCAAATTTTCGGAGCCCGTTGGGAATAGCGTCAGCGGTATATCGTGAGGGATCAAGCTTGCGACCTTCGATGCCGTCCCATCACCGCCTGCCGCCACCACCGTTCTTAGTTCTCCAGATTGAGCGAGTTTCTGACACCGATTGGTCATTTGCTCCAGGTCGGTGTGCAGTTCGCATTGAAAACCTAGAGACTCAATTGCAGTCTTTAATTCCAGGACCAACCCTTGGCGACTGAACGAACCGGACCTTGGATTCGCTGAGATAATCACTGTCTGGTTCGTGGACATGCAATTCTCACTGGCTAAGTGATGGCCCGCTTGGATTCCACCTTGATCGACTTGAGCATGTTGACCAACATGGCTTTGAAAACCATTTCAAGCCCTTCGAAATCTCTATCTTCCGCTTGAATTTGAACTAGAAATGTCTTGCGATCCACCGTGAATGCCACAAACCTGGAGACCACCAACAGGTCCAGGTAGTAGAAGTGTGCATCGCCAGCTCGGCTATCGGCCAACGGCTTGCCGTCCAGCTCCAGTTCGGGATCGATTTCGTCGTATTCGATGTTGTCGTATTCGGACTTCATGATGTCCTGAGCTTGTTCCAAGGCTTCGCGCGGAGCTACGGTCCACGGGTACTCCGTCACCGTCATGAAGGCAGAGGTTGGGCTTTCGAGTGTGAATCCGACCACCCGTCCATCGTCGGTATCTTCGGACAGGCTCCAGTTTTCTGGATACATGCAGGACAGGCCAAGGCCTTCGTAAATTTTGGTCATAACTATGCGGCTCGGCTGACTCTTCGTTGAGGTGGCGGTTCTCTCCAGCGGCGATGTACCCACCAATATTGCTCGGGAAAAGATCGAATGATCGTTTCAAGGCACTGATTGTACCATCGTGTCAACGAGGTGACGCTACTGAAATGTTCTCCTCCCACCACGGGATCCGCGATCCCCAAAACCGAAAGGTCAAAACTCATTGGGCCACCAGTCCGAACACTACAGCAGACTATCATCGGCGCACCGCTCGAAAGCGTGAACAATGCAAGTCCCTTGTGACACGAAGCCGGCTTGCCTAGAAAATCAACCCAACATCCTTTGGCGCCAGCGTGCTGATCCGCCAGCAACGTCAAGTTGCCGCCACGGTTAAGCAGTTCCTGTATCTCCAGCGAACTACCTTCTTTTGGCAAAAAGTACTGGCCACCCAACGACCGAAACTTGGTGATGTAATTGTGCAAAAACCCGTTGTCGAGAGGTCTTGCCACCGTGGTCGTTGCAACGCCAAAGAGCCCAGTTAGAAATCCCGCCAATTCAAAATTCCCAAAGTGAGCTGAGACCAACACCGTCGGGCGATCGTCCATCACGATTTTGAGCATGGAACGGCGATCGGGAATGTAGAAATGTTCGTGCCAATTCTCGCGGTGAACTTTTCGAGGTGCCTGAGCAATCTCGCATCCCATCAACATCAAATGGTGCCACATCTGTTCTGTGACGTGCTCGGATTGCCCTGCCTTCCACTCGGGAAAGATCATTTGTAAATTTTCGCGAATCAACGTCTGACGAATCGGAATCCAATTCGAAAGCACTTGTGCCAACATTCGGCAGATGCGATCGCAACGTTCCAACGACATGATTTGAACGACGCAGACCACGGATCGGAAAAAGTAGTAAGCAAACCGATCCTGACAACTAAACTTTTGATTCTCGTGAATTTGGTGACTTGGCTCAATCGACATAGCGACCCATCCTTTGGTCGGGGTGTGAACTGGTATCAATACCCATTGTGCCTGACTCGCACTTTTTGGCAAATACCAGAATGTGGCGTTTGTCATTTGAAAAACAAAGGGCGGGCGAGGTTTCAACCAAGCTGACAAGCCATGGTCGGCAGGAGCCTCACCGCCTCACCCTCCCGAACAATGAATTGCTAGCGAACTGGTGAGAGCCCGTGCATTCGTCGAAGAATCCCAATTTGACCAATATGGATCGACTCGTGAAGCGGGCAGAAAAGGAGTGCCCCGAGTTTTATCGGATAGGCTGCATAAGGCATTTCAGTCGGTTCCAAAAGCTGTTCTGCAGAAAATCCTGGTAGGGCTGCCATCGATGCAACATGAATTTTGGAAAGGCACTCAAGCAAAGATGCCCTGGAAGGAATCTCGATTGGATCCGTAGGCGGCACACTTCCGCGTCCGAATCGCTTACGGAGCCAGCCGGGCATTAGCTCCAAGTCTCCTTCGGCGCGTCCTCGTTGACGAAAAAGCATCAGTCCATATTGCGAAACGGCCAAATGCCCAACTTGCCAAGCAATATGCGAACTCGCGCCATTTGGAACGACTGGCCATAGCTCTTCAGGAGTATTCTCCAATAGTTCAAGCGTGTATCTGCGTGCGAATTCGAATTGCCCCTTTACCGCGTCTCGCATCGCAAGAACACTTTCCCGTGGCAAAACCGTGTTAAGCGTCGTGTTCTGGTCCATAGCAGATTCCCATCGCCTTTTTCGAAAAGCCAAGCAATAGATCGAAGCTTGCAACTTCGGTCAACCGCTAGTGCCAGACTGGGCTACTTGCTTGGATTGGCTTGTAGCGAGACAATACCCACCTTCCGGGCATTGCATTGCTCGCTTGAACTTGACCTCGCACCAAAAGTCTTGCAATAACGTGTCCAACGCGCCTCCAGGAAAACCGGCAAAAAGCATCGGGGATTTGTTGCGAGAGTTCCGCGAGCATCGCGATCAGATGCGGAGCGAACTCAGCAAGATGATCGTTGGCCAGGATGAGGTCATCGAACAGCTTTTCGCGGCTATTTTCACCAAAGGGCATTGTTTGCTCGAAGGGGTGCCTGGGCTCGCGAAAACCCTTATGGTTTCATCCCTCGCCAAAATCCTCGACGTCAATTTCAAACGAATTCAATTCACCCCCGATTTGATGCCTTCGGATATCACGGGGACCAACGTTCTAGAAGAAGATTCGCAGGGAAAACGCGAGTTTCGCTTCGTCGAAGGGCCAATTTTCACCAATATTTTGCTGGCCGACGAAATCAACCGAACGCCGCCGAAAACACAAGCCGCACTTTTGCAAGCCATGCAAGAACGTGAAATCACAGTCGGCAGAAACACGTACCAACTGCCCGAACCGTTTTTTGCGATTGCAACTCAGAATCCAATCGAACAGGAAGGAACTTATCCACTGCCTGAGGCACAACTGGACCGTTTCATGTTCAACATCAAAGTTGGGTATCCGAGCGCGGAAGAAGAAGAAAGGATTGTGACCTCGACGACCCGTAGCGAAAGGCCCGAAGTGAGCAAGATCCTATCGGCTCGGGCGATCATGAATATCCAGAAACTGGTCATGAGCGTGGCTGTCAGTCCCTTTATTGTTAAGTACGTCGTCGCTTTGGTGCGAGCAACTCGACCAAGCGATCCGGAAGCACCGGAAGTTGTGAAAGAACTTCTCGATTTTGGTGCAGGGCCACGAGCGGGCCAATTCCTAATTCATGCGGGCAAAGCCATCGCTGCGATGGACGGCCGATTTAGCGTCGGCATCGAAGACATTCGCAAAATTGCGATTCCGGTTCTAAGGCACCGTCTAAGCACGAATTTCCAAGCGCAAGCCGAGGGAATGACGACCGACAAAATCGTTACGCGTTTGCTCAAAGACATCAAGGAACCCACCGTGCCGAAATACGGCGGCATCGACCCAAAACAGCAATAGGAACCAAGGCGTTGGCTCACGGTTCGTTCAGACAATGCGCCTTTTCGTAGTGGACGAGGCTACGAGACCCGCAGTTCAGGACTCGTAACCTCGTCCACTACGGTCACCAACGCATTTCGCCTAACTGAGTTTTCCATGATTACTTGTGCATCGGTGCTTAGAAACTTCAACTATTGGCGTGAAGCACAGGACGGCATGCTGGCGACGACTTTGATCCAAATTGCGCAGACGGCATAAACATCAGTTCCAACGCAAAGCGCAAGCTCATTGTGAAATGATACCTTTTTTCTAACCGATACCCTCGCACGATTCGAGTTACCGCGCAAGCTTACGCAGACGAACGGACCTTGAGATTTACGAGACTTGGTTATGACTGCCCCAAAACCGCATTACCTACTATTTTGCGATGGCAATGTCTCTGCCAACGGCGAGAATGCGGGATCTCAAAGGGGTCGATGGCGGTTTGTTTTGGAAGACTTGGTCTCAGGCGAAAGGATCGAAGCGACCGATCAAGAAATCGCTTGCGCACCGGATCGATCCGCTCTCGTTGCAGTTTTGCGAGGCCTCGAAGCGTTAGAACAGCCCAGTCGCGTCACGTTGGTAACCACAAGCCGGTATGTCACACGCGGGCTTCAATATGGATTATCGGAGTGGCGGGACAACGATTACTCCTGGGAACACTTTGGTGCCGTCCAACCGATTCGTAATGCCGACATTTGGAAACGCATCGATCGAGCACTTGCGTATCACCAAGTCCAATGTCGCTGGATGGCTCAGGAGGGAACAACGGAACCGCAAGATGAGCCTTCCGAGAACAAGGGGGCCCAAAGTTACGCCGCCCACAGTCACGCCCCCTCGACAGCGGCATGTGTTGAAACCCTAAAATCTTCCAGCGTGCAAACCGCCCACCGACGGTCCAGAACCGTTGATGGCACCCGCACCATCATATCAGCCAACAAGGTTCAACGAGTTTACGTCGATACACCTACGTCTAGCGTCACTCCGAATGACTGCCAGCCCGTCCTCTCCCGTCCCACGAATTTGCTTGCGAACCAAGGCCAGTTGCGGTTTATTCCAGCGACGGCCGCGTTGGTTTTTGATGGCAACCGTCTGAAAAACAGAAAATCGCGTCAAAGATTACCGATGTTTTTTCAAAACTCGATTTCGAGACTACATGGTTTTGTCATTCGGCTGTTGTCGCCGTTTTGGTTCGTCTGCCGTGGTCCTGTATGGCTTTGCCGCCACTTTTGGGACGCGATCTTAGCCATAGACGAATGGCTTGAATCATTCCTGCGTTGCCTTTTTTTGCTTGACCCGAGCAAAAGGCCAACACGTCGTTAGTTAGTTCAACCCTTCCGATGACGCTGCGATACACGTAATCATCATCATTCGGTATAACCATTGGAGAAATTGTGCATACCCAGATCAACCTGAAATCCTTGACCAGCATTATCGACGGAGTGACTGCGGACCCAGCTAGCGTTTTGGGCCCACATTCCATTCATGTTGACGGCAAAAATGCCGTTGCCGTGCGAGGTTATTTCCCAGGATTTGATCAAGCGTGGCTGCTTGACGAACGCAATTCGGCGACTCGACCGATGCGTCGTATCCATCCATCCGGGTTGTACGAAGGCCTGATGCCACAGCCTGATTCCACTCCTCCACAATACCGATTTCGACTTTCGAATTCGAGCGGAAAGACTATTGAAATGCAAGATCCATACGCTGTACCGAGCATGATCAGCGACTTTGATCGGCACCTGTTCAACGCCGGCCAACATTGGAAAATCTATGAAAAATTGGGTTCCCATGTGCGTGAGGTGGATGGCCATTCCGGCGTGAATTTTGCCGTTTGGGCCCCAAATGCTCAGAGCGTTCAGCTTATCGGCGATTTCAATCATTGGGACGGTCGTTCGCATTGCATGCAAAAACAGATTCCCTCGGGCATTTGGGAACTATTTGTTCCTCAAATCGGAGTTGGACAAAAGTACAAATTCCGAGTCCGCATGCAGGACGGACAGGTTGTCGATAAAACGGATCCGTACGGCTTCTTTGCAGAATTGCCCCCAAGAACCGCTTCCGTCGTTACGTCGCTGGACAATTACCAATGGAATGACGCGCAATGGCTTGAACGACGTAAAAACGAGAACCAGCTCGAAAAGCCGATGTCGGTCTATGAAGTCCACTTGGGCTCATGGCGCAAGTGCGAAAAAGGAGTTCATGGATGGATGAACTATCGGGAAATTGCGCATCAGCTCGTTCAGTATTGCAAGGAGATGGGCTTCACCCACTTGGAATTGATGCCTGTTTCGGAACATCCATTTACCGGTTCCTGGGGTTATCAAACCGTCGGCTATTTCTCGGCAACGAGCCGTTACGGTACTCCCGAGGACTTCATGTACTTCGTCGATCATTGCCACCAAAATGGCCTCGGCGTGATTATCGATTGGGTACCTGCCCACTTCCCCAAGGATGCGCACGGACTGCGCCAATTTGATGGCTCGGCTTTATACGAACACGCCGATCCACGCCAAGGCGAACATCCAGACTGGGGAACCATGATCTTCAACTTCGGTCGCAATGAAGTCCGAAACTTCTTAGTCGCCAATGCATTGTTCTGGCTCGACAAATACCACATCGACGGCTTGCGAGTCGACGCGGTGGCTTCCATGCTTTATTTGGACTACTCAAGGAAACAAGGAGAATGGTTACCCAACGTTCATGGCGGCCGAGAAAACCTAGAAGCCATCCATTTGCTGAGGGAGTTCAATATTCAGGCCCACACGCATCACCCAGGCGTTTTGACGATCGCCGAAGAGTCGACAGCATGGCCAGGAGTCAGCCGTCCGACCGAGTTTGGCGGACTGGGATTCTCGTTGAAGTGGAACATGGGCTGGATGAACGACACCCTCCGGTACATGCGAAACGACCCGATCCATCGGCAATACCATCACAACGAACTCACCTTCAGTTTGATTTACGCTTTCACTGAGAACTTCACGTTGCCGTTGTCTCACGACGAAGTGGTTCACGGCAAGGGTGCCTTGATTGCTCAAATGGCCGGCGATCTATGGCAGAAATTTGCGAACCTGCGATTGCTTTATTCGAGCATGTGGACGCATCCAGGCAAGAAGTTGTTGTTCATGGGTTGTGAATTGGCCCAATGGCACGAGTGGAACTACGACAATGCGATTCAATGGGATTTGCTTGACTGGGATACGCACCGAGGTATGCAGCGACTTGTCTCCGACCTCAACCATCTGATGCAACGCGAACCAGCCTTGTACGAACTCGATTTCACGTCGAATGGCTTTGAGTGGATCGATTGCATGAACGCACAGGACAGCGTATTGGGTTACCTTCGCAAAGCCAAGGATCCAAACGACTTCTTGGTGGTCTGCAGCAACTTCACACCCGTAGTTCGCAAATATCGAATCGGCGTTCCAAAGGCAGGCTTTTACAAGGAAGTGTTCAATAGTGACTCCGTCCATTACGCAGGCACGAATGTCGGCAACTTTCCAGGCGTGCTAGCAGATTCAGCGATCCCGCATCATGGCCGACCAGCTTCGATTGAATTGAACTTGCCCCCTTTGGCGACGTTGGTTTTCAAACTACAGTGAAGAGATTATCAAACTACACATAAAAGATTAGGCGTGCCCTTTGGTAAACGAACGGCGTCGATCATAACATGGGCTGAAAACCGTGGGCTAGCGCCCTTCGGCCAATCAGCCGCAACGCGCTAGCGTCCGGTTTAGCCCGACTTGTGATCGACGCCAAACGAACCAATCCGTTCTCGCGATGATCGATCGGCACCGTTCGCTTTGTCGGCGGAGATGGGCACTCTCGGCAGCTAACTGAAAACGGCTGGAGACTGCGAACTCATTGGCTGTGCGGGCTACCTCGCCAAACTTTCAACCAGCGTGCCCAACGCGGCCCACAGCAGGCTTGAAGTGGCAGTGGAAAATTTTTCGCGTTTTTTTAGAAAAACAAGCGGTATTCGGGATGTTGACGTTCAAGAAGATGGGCGATTTGGGTTAACATGCCCCGAAACATTGGTGAATTCGTCGCCTATCTCAGCGTTAGACTACGTTCAAAATGCTGACTTCGGTGCGTTAGACTTCGGCCAATTTGGACTGCGATATCGCAGATATCATCCTTTTAAGTAACAATAACCGATTAATCTCCATGAGTTCGAGGATGTCCATTGTGCAAACAGGAATATTCTTTTCTTTCCTATGTGTTGTTTGTGGTTTCGCGAATCGAACACAAGCAGGCTACATAATGCAGTTCTCCCCAACGAATGCGTCGTTAAATCACTTTGAAACTCCAGTGGGTTCGACAGTAAACGTTGACGTCTATGCAGCCCAAAACGGCATCAGTACGGATTTAACAACCTTCGGCTTAATTTCGATGGGATTCGCCGTTACTTATGATCCAACGAAAATTGATCTTGTAGGCATTAAATTTGCCTTTTCGGGGTCCTTCCCATCCAACCATGAGTTCCTCGAAAACAGCGGCAAGCTCCAAGTTTATGGCGATGTGGGTGGAGGTAACCCACAGGGATTTAAGGGCAATCCCATTCTGCTCGGTACTTTGTCTTTACAGACGAAAGTGACAGGCAATTTTAATATTGTCTTCGGAGATTTTGACCCTGCAGTGAGTAGTCTTAAGGAATTTGTGCTACAGGTGAACGCTCCCGACACGGATTTGGACAAAGTTCTTTTTGGCGATAACTTACTGGGAACATACCAATTTTCAGTCGGACAGATCGCAGCTGTTCCGGAGCCGGGCTCTATCTTGCTTTTGAGCACCGTGGGAATAGCCTTAGGCGGATGGTATCGGGTTCGGCGAAAGAAACGGGGGGGCTCGGCAGTTTGCGTTTGACCCCAGAGGTCGCCAATGGCGTCCGCGTTGGAAGCACCGTGTCAATCCACTAGCAAGTTTTGTGGTTTTGTTTTGGCTAGCACTAAATCTAGTTGAGACTCGCTTCTGGACTTCAAACCGCTAAAATGCGGGGCGTTGCTCGAGCAGGAGCGACGGCGTTGCTCGAGCAGGAGCGACATGGAGTCCTCATCTAAGCCGGTGTTTTCGCATGGTTACCGAACAAAAGCGTTTTCGAAAAGACGATCCGTCCAAAAGCAAAAAGCCAACGACGACCAATATTCTCGATAGATCACCTCCATTCGATTTGTCGGCGGAAATGGGCGTCCTCGGCAGCCTGATCTTGAATCCGGACGTCGCCAACGATCTGGCTTTGGAAATTCGGGCCGATGACTTCTACGACGACGCACATCGTAAGCTTTACGCGGCGATGATGAACATGTTCGACAGCGGTCGAAAAATGGACGTGACCCTCCTCGTCAGCGAACTGAAGACGGCAGGAGATTACGAACTCATCGGCGGTGCGGGCTACCTCGCCAAGCTCGCTAACAGCGTGCCCAATGCAGCCCACGCAAAGTACTACGCACAGATCGTTCGAAGCAAAGCCACCATCCGTCGCCTCATCGACGCATCGACGGCAATTCTCTCCGATGCCTACGATGAGAGTTCCGACGCCAAGGAACTTGTCTCGCAAGCCGAACAGAAAATCTTCAGCATCCAAGACGATCGGAGCGCCAACACGGCTGCTTCGGTTTCGGAAGTGCTCAAAGCCGCGATGACCCGCATCGACCAACGCATGCAAGGGGAACAATTGCAAAGCGGCGTATTAACGCACTTCACCGATTTCGATCAGATGACTGGCGGTCTCCACAATGGCGAACTGATCATTCTCGCAGCCCGTCCTAGTATGGGAAAAACCGCGTTTGCCATGAACATCGCAGAACAAGTTGCGATGAAAGAAAACGCCCCGACTCTGTTTGTAAGCCTTGAAATGAATGCGATCGAATTGGTGGACCGATTGCTTTGCTCGGTTGCCAAAGTCAACGGTCAACGGCTCAAAGTAGGTACGATCTCGCAGGACGATCAAAAAAGGCTTTTAGCCAACGCTGCCAAGATTAGCCAGGCACCGCTTTATATTGACGATGCTCCAAGCCGGACGGTAAGCGAAGTAGCTGCCGTCGCACGACGGATTTCCCAGCAGGAAATGCGCAAACCAAATGGTCGCAAACTCGGATTGATTGTCATTGACTACCTGCAACTGTTGGATCCAGACAACCCCAAGGATCCTCGCCAAGAGCAGGTCGCCAAAATGGCTCGTCGACTGAAAATGCTGGCTCGTGAACAAGATGTGCCAATCCTCTGCCTTTCTCAGCTCAATCGGCAATCGGAAGAAGGCAAAGACCACCGGCCAAAACTGAGCCATTTGCGAGAATCGGGTGCGATCGAACAGGATGCGGACGTGGTTATGTTCGTTCACCGTGAGGGCTACTATCACCGAGGCGCAGATGCCGAGCAATATGCCGGCCAAGCGGAAATCATTATTGCCAAGCAGCGAAATGGCCCAGTCGGCGACATCGAATTGGTGTGGGAAAGCGATTTCACCCGATTCTTAAACAAGATCGGAAATCGTCACGAAGAATTCAACACCTACAGTGATTTTTCAACACCTGGCGGATATTAGGGCGGCTCGTTCCACGATGACCGTGCTATTTGGCCGTTGTTCGATTAAGCTTTCGGAGAGAACCGACCTTTTCCGCCTCCCCCTAATTGCTTTTTGATGAAACTGAAAACCCTACCCGAAGATTTTCGGGTCGAAGAAATCACCGATGTTCGCCCCACCAAAGGACCCTTCGGTCTCTACCGTTTGGACAAGTGTGGTTTGGGCACCCCCGAAGCCATGCAATACATTTTGCACAAATGGCAACTTTCTCGAAAGGATCTTAGCTACGGTGGCTTGAAGGATCGGCATGCGGATACGACGCAATATCTGACCATCTTTCGAGGACCGCACTCCGGACTAACCGACAAATCGTTTCAGTTGGAATACCTCGGTCAAATAACGCATCCCTACCATGCCAAAGACATTGCGGCCAACCGATTCGAAATCCGATTGCGTCGAATTACGGCGGATCAAGTGCCAAAGCTCACCGATCGCTGCAAGTTCATTCAGCAAATGGGGGTCGTCAACTACTTCGACGACCAGCGATTTGGTTCGATCGGATTCTGCGGTGAATTGATCGCTGTGCCATGGTGTTTGACGAATTACGAACGAGCCCTGTTTCTGTCCATGGCCGAACCCAATCTTCATGACCGGCCTCGTGAGAAAGAGCAAAAGCAAATCCTTCGTGACTATTGGGGCGATTGGATCAAGTGCAAAGCTCTCCTGGATCGTTCGCATCGCCGAAGCATCGTAACCTACCTGTGTGATCATCCAACCGACTTCAAGCGGGCTGTTGCATTGATCCGACAGGATCTTCGCGGAATCTATGTCTCGGCCTTTCAAAGTTGGGTTTGGAACAAATGGCTTAGCAAGTTGATCGAGCAGAACGCGGGGACAGCCACCCTCGATCGTCTGGATTCGCAATGCGGGCCACTTGCGATCCCCATCTCGAAATTCGAGTGTTCGATCGGCAGCACGAGTATCTACGATTTGGATTTGCCTTTGCCGTCGGCCAGGCAGCATGACTGGCCATCGGGTACGCTGGCAAGCTTGGAGGAGATCCTGCTTCCGCTTCAACTGGACGTTCGGCAAATGCGACTGAAATATCCACGAGACACCTTCTTTTCCAAGGGATTGCGAGCCGCTTGGTTAACAGCCCAAGACCTAACGTTTGAATGGGAACCCGACTCTCTCAATCCAAACTTTCAGTCGTTAAAACTTTGCTTCGTTTTGCAACGTGGCGCTTATGCCACGATGGTGGTACGGTATCTTTTCAACGAAGCCATTGCTACGGAGCCAGACGAAGAACTCGCGGACGATGAATCACCGTAGGCGAGTCGCTCCGCGACTCGCGTCCTTGCTGCTAAAACCCAAGCAGTATGTCCAGCTCAAGAATTAGGGTTCCCGACATCACGCGGAGCGTGATGGGTACATACTCCTATCCTCGATCCCATTGCAAAACGGCAAAGATTACAACGGCGAGGTAGTGGCTTAGACTTGCGACAATAACCATCACATGCCAAATGGCGTGGTAGAAGAAAGATCGATGGTCGTTTTGCAAGAACACGACTCCAAGCGTGTAGAGAACTCCACCTAACGCCATCAAACCGAAGCATCCCATCGAAACGTAGCCAAAGAGTACCATGCTGGGGACCCAGCCCAACAAAATGTAGGATACAGAGGTCATATTGTTGATGCGGTGACTCGAGAACACTTTGGAGTAAAATCCTGTTGCAGCAGCGCCCCAAACGAATGCCATAAGCAGATTGCGAGGCCAGCCAGCTAAGTAGGACCAGATAAATGGAGTAAACGTACCGGCAATTAACGTGTAAACGAATCCTTGGTCAAGCGTGCGACATCGATGTCGCCAGTTGGGATCGCGTACCGCATGAGATAGCGTTGAGAATAGATACATGGCTGCGAGGCTGACGCTATAGATCATGCAGGAAACAACCAGATCCCTATTGGTTTCAAGTGCTAGACGAGTCAAGACAAAACCAGCCGGCAAACTGAGTAGGAACCCGAGGCCGTGCGTCCACGCATTCAGTGATTCTTGTGAAGCATTCTCGTCAACCCAATGAATAGCCATATATCCCATTTCTGAAGCTGGCAAAGCCAGGAGTGTCACTAAGGCTATCGAGTCTTTGGCCTGAGTACGAGTTCATGGAAACCACCACCAAAAACGGCCCCGGAGATGGGCGCGATTATATACACTGTCAGCCAACTTGGGTCGGACATTCCTGGGATTGCAACTTCCCCCCATCCAGCCAAATAGGCAAACAATCTGGGTCCAAAATCGCGCGCGGGGTTGAAACCAGCTTGCGTAAGCGGAGCCAAAACGGAGATCAAGGCAGATACAGTCAACCCAATAAACACGGGGGCAAGATTGCTTTGCGGCCTGGCGTTGTTGCGAGTATCCGTTAGCGAAAACACAACAATCGACAAGATTGCGGTTCCCAAAAATTCAGCCAGCCATGCTTGCTGGTGTGAGAATTTCATTCGAAGACTTTCGTGCTGGGCCAAATCATACGGGGAATCTCCGGTGGCGAGTCCACCAGGATTTGGAAAATACTCGCCATAGCACATGGCGGTCACGACGCTTCCTGGCTCGCCACGTTTCACTTGTTTATCGAGTTCTTTGGCTGCGATAAAGCCAGAGAACAAGTAAAACAAAACAGCCGCTCCGGTGAAGGCACCAACCGTCTGTGCGAACACATAGGGTAAAACAAGGCGCCAAGAATGTCGCCCCCATACTGCAAATGCGATGGTCATGGCTGGATTGATATGCGCGCCACTGATCGAATCAACCGCGAAAATAGCCAGCATGATTGCGACCCCCCAGACAACGGCTACCTGCCAAACTCCGTTTTGAGCATTAAGCAACACGGCCGCGTGAACCGCGCCGCAACCGATCAACACAAGTAGTAAGGTGCCAAACCATTCGGCGACCATGAGTTTCCCCAACGAAACCAATGGATTGGACATGAATATAGGTGCTGCTCTGGTGCTGGTCGAAAAAAGAAGGTTAACTTGGACGGTTGCGATGGTACTGGTAGTTGCACGCTCTGACAATCGCTGTGCCAAAGGTACGCCCATAGCTTAAACTAGTGTTTTACAGTCAATCCCTCCCCACCTTGACCTAGAACGATTTTACTCATGATGCGAATTCCATGGCTTATTCCTAGCATTGCAATTGTCCTTTCCGCATATCAAACATGTCATGGGCAAGAAAAAAAGGAACCAGTCCGTGCCGCAACGCAATCGCCACTCGAACTTCCTGCGTCCGTGGATGGACAACCTGGCGTGGGACCACTCAGGCAAGCCGACTGGTTTCGGAATTTGTGGAATTCAAAACGCCAAGAATGGGCCAAAGCGACCGAGCGAGACCAAGGAGCATTGGTGCTTTTGGGTGATTCGATCACTCAGGGATGGCCCAAGCTCGACGGCTATTTCCCCGGTGTCCAGATTGCAAATCGTGGAATCAGCGGGGACACCACGCGAGGAATGTTGATTCGACTCAAGCAAGACGTACTGGCACTCAATCCGAAAGGCGTCGTCCTACTGATGGGGACCAACGATCTTGAGGAAATGGCGGAGCCAGAAACCATCGCAAATAACGCAACCGTAATCTTGAAAGAATTGAAATCGCATAACAGCAAGATGCCCATCGTGCTTTGCTTAATCTTTCCAAGTGCCGAGTCCAAATCACGGCCAACATCGAAAATCCAAGCGACCAACAAGTTGTTAACGCAAGCAGTCAAAGGGGATTCGCAAATCACGGTGCTAGACACGTTCAAACTGTACGCGAACGAGGCAGGAGACGCCAAAGTCGAAGAGTTTCCTGATTTACTCCACTTGAACAATGCCGGGTACGATAAATGGGCGGCCGCCTTGCGGCCCTTGTTCGCCACTCTCGGTTTTATGGAAACCGACGATGACAAGTTCGTGGTGGAACCAGGCTTCATAAGCCTCTTTAACGGCCACGACCTTACAGGTTGGGAATTTCGTGCCAAGGCACCTGATAGTGAGCCAGTCCGTTTTGACGGAAAGAAAACGACTCCTGACGGTCGGTATGTTGCCATTCACGGTCGATTGGTCGTTACTACGCCTTCCGAGGGGAGCAGGATTCAACAGCTTTGGACAACGAAAGAATTCCCATCGAACTTCGTCTTGAAACTCGAATTCCGAGCGACTCCAAACGCAGACAGTGGAGTTTTTATTCGCAAACCGCAGCTTCAATGCCGAGACTATCCATTAGCCGGTCCGTACAAGGGACTTCAAAATTACCATGCTCAAGATTGGAATGAAATGATCGTCAAGGTGGAGGGGGGCGTTGCACACTGCAGCTGCAATGGCGAAGTATTGGAAGCGGCTTTAAGCGTACCCCCCACTGGGCCAATTGGTCTCGAAGGCGATCGTGGCCAAATGGAGTATAGAAGAATCCGATTGCAAGAACTTAACCCCTAGGCGAGCGCCAGACGGAAGACTACTAGGCCAGGCCACTGTGGGGCACACCCATAGCGACTTGTGATGGGCGTGGGAAGTGTGGCAAATGACTCGAGCAGATAGAGCGATTCACCACGCCCTTCGTACCTCAGAGCGGCTGTGATTTTATAGTACCAATCACGCTCCGCGTGATTTTCGCAGTTCAAAAACCTTTGGTTTCT
>JAYTVM010000216.1:0-22322 GCA_043743995.1 Pirellula sp.
AAGGGTCGTTTGAGGTCCTCTTCTGTTAACCCATGCGACTGCGGATCCAACTCTGGAGGGCCTTTCCGGGTCAGACCCAGAGGATCAATGCGAGCCATAAGGTGCCCGCGCACACGGTACTCACGAACCAATTGGTCGACTCGCTCTTGCATTCGTGCAAGCCACAGGACATCCGGGGCTGGATCGGAAGAATTGCTTTCACTTTTGGAGCTAACGTCGGGCTGCTCTGCGAACAACGCTTCGGACTGGGCGGCGAGTGAGAATTCCTCGAAGTAACGCTTCCAGACGTCCGAAACGCTGTTGGGGTCTTGGATATAACGTACATATAAGTCGTCGATGTAATCGAGACTGTAAGTGTTCATTTCGTTTCGCTTGCTCAAAAGTTGTAAACCCACACGACATTTAGGAATTTCATCCTCATAGCGCGGGTGGTTGGAGCGGGTGGATAAGCTCAATATCACTGGTTAGTAAGCAATCGGTCAATCCGGGGCAATGCCAAGGTTGCGATTCTCGACCAAACCACACGAAGAGGCGTCAAATCCGGCCGCTGTTTAACGGGACAATGAGGCCCTTTGTAATCGTGTCCGGAACGACACAGCCGCATTATAGCCAAGCATCAGCCAACCACGAAGCTTTCCGCTACAGATTTTTGCCCTCTGGCGAATTTGCGATTGCGTTGGGATGCCGATTCCTTCCGGCTTTCTGGCGAGCCGGCCCTGCCGCATTTTCCAAAGTACTTCATGAAGTCCCAAAACAAGTTGACCCACATGCGACCATCGATGCGGACAGTTAATCGTTGCGGACAGTTAATAGGTGCGACAGCTAATAGGTGCGACAGCTAATAGGTGCCAGGAGTTAATAGGTGCCTGGAGGACAGTTAATAGGGGCAGGCACCTACTGAAGTAAAACGACGATTCCCTTAAATAGGTGCCTGGCACCTATTGGGTTTGCTGTCATTCGGGACCGCACGATCCGGCCGTCAAAGTACGCCTAATCCGAATTCTCGCCTCAAATTACCAACATTCCCAAAAGACCGATCCCTCTGCTGTCGATAGACCAATAGCTGGAGGAGTGCGCCTTTGCCTCCTTTTTTTTGCTCGATCACGGAAGGGCTGGATAATGCACGTACGCCGAGTTCACTTAGTGAATTCCGAAACTGCCTCGATTCCATTTGCCTTTCTGCGTGGCCGATCGATTCGAATAGGGTTTTTGGTTGCTGTGATCGCTAGCTCTTCCTCGTTGATGGCACAACAAGAAAGAGACTTTTCAAACCGAAACGTACCGAGTTCTCCAAATCCTTTTCGCACGAAATCAAACTCGACTGACAAAACGGATGTCAATTCAAGTTCACGGGAACTGCCGTTAGATAATTCGGCGTCTTGGGTTGATGTCATTCGATTGACGAGCCTGCCTCCGCATATTGAATCGCCAGTTATCACCGCGATAAGCGTTTCGCCCAATGGGGACCTAATCGCTGCCGCAGGTGACGATCATGTCATCCGAATTGTCAATTTAACGACAGGGAAGACTCAAGCCACTCTAACTGGGCACTTGGATTGGGTTCAGTCTGTTGAGTTTTCGCCCAGTGGCTTGCAGTTAGCTTCCTGCGGAAACGACGGAACACTGCGAATATGGTCTCTCGGCGCAAAACCCAAATTGATTTCAAAAAAGTCGGTCGAGCATGCATTAATGACGCTGACTTACATTGATGACGATTGCATTTATGTAGCCGGATTTAGCAATCGCATCTACCAATATCAAGGCGAGCAGTCTGATCTTTCCGTCATTCACGCTTGCGATTGCCGAGACATCCGATCCATCGTTTCGTCTCCGGACCGGAAATGGATCGCATTTGGTGGCCGCGATGGTGTGTTGCGAGTCCGACGTGTTGACCTTGCCGAAAAAACGGCTCCTCCCGTACAAGGGATCTCACTCCACTCGGACTCTGCGAATGAAATCGCGGTACCATTGCATTTTGAACGCATTCGAACGCTCCAGTTTTCAACGGACGGCAACCAAATCACCTCCGTTGGCGAAGACCGTCGCATCGTCCATTACGATCTTGTTCACCGTGTTGTGGTTGGGCAAACAGAAATTGGTGGCGGGAAACTTCTCGGACTCTGCCAACTGGATACCCATTTGTTCGCGATTGCCGGCAGTGACAATACTATTCGCATCTTTAACGATACGGACAAACAAGTTCAAGCAAAACTGGTCGGTCACGATGGTTCCGTCAGCATCCTCAAATGCACTCAAAAGCATCTTATTTCAGGGAGCTTCGATACAACGATCCGCATTTGGGATATCGAACGCGCTTTCGCGACGCTCGATAATCAGGGCAGATACAAACATCCAGTCGCTGCTCAATTTGAAGATTCCGGTGCCGGAGCCGAAGTCAAGTAATTTACCGTTTCAAGTCCGCCAAATTGGCTGGCTCGTACTGAAAACAAACGCACAACAACGCCACCTGCGATTCGCGGAGGATTGTCACCGTGTCCTGGAAACGAAGCATAGATCAATGGACAAGAAACTTGATCGTACGCTCGTTGACACGTGGCAACTCCAAAACACGCCCCTCATCTCGCGGCGTCAAAGCCGTTAAAAACAACGTGAGACAGCCAAACAAATCAGTGCGACATTCCATCGTGGAATCCCTCGAATCGCGAGTGCTTTTCAACGTCGATCCGCTTTGGGTTGGGGGGGTCTACGTCGAAGAGGACAACGGCGGAGACGCACATGGCGATTCGTTCTACGTTACGTTTCGAGGCGGGGCCGCTGGAACCCAACTCACTCGCTTGGTAATCGATACCGATCAAGGATCGCCCGGTTTTTCCAGTGGGGACAATCTGTTTGATACGATCGATGGCGGACTTGGCGCCGACCATGCCTTTCCATTCAAACTAGAATCGTTGACAGCCCAATCATCCAATGCTCGCGTCAGTGCCGAAGTCTCCGACGGTGGCATGCAACTGGTTCTTACATTCGAAAATTTCTTCGCCGGCGACAAAGTCAAATTCTCGATCGATGTGGACGAAATCCAACGTTATCGCAATGAACAAGGTCCGGATGCCATCAATCCGAATATCGACCCGATCACCTCCGGCGTTGAATTTGCCGATTCGAAGATCAGGGCCACTTTTGTTGCTCCCCATTTCGAAAATGCAGCTACCGAGGGAAGCTTTGTCAATCTCTACGACCCGGTTCTTGCGCCGTCGGGCTTAGACTTGCCATCCGATAACACCGCAGGCCTGCGAGATCGAACCGCCGGCGCTGCTGCAACTCTTACCCAAATCGCCAAGCCGATCGAGTTGTCCGGCACTGTCTATGTCGATAACAATTTGAGCCTTACTCAGGACCCTAGTGAAATTGGCATCGCCGGAGTTTCTCTCACTCTTTTCCGTCTCGACAACGGCAATTACGTTACCACTGGAAACAGCACCACTACCGACCAGCAGGGGCGATATCAGTTTGGGTTCAATCTTGGCCTAGCACCGGGCGCTTACCAGATTCGCGAGTCGCAACCGGCTGGCTATTTAAGCGTTGGAGCCGTGCCAGGGCTATTAAATGGCCAACCAACATTGGGAAGCACCGTACCTGGTGACAAAGATGTTTTGACGAACATCCAAATTCTGCAGGGAGATAGTCGAGGCACTCGGTTGGATTTCGCCGAAGCCCAGCCAGTGCAAATCAGTGGGTTCGTTTATCGCGACAATAACGATAACGGGAAGAGAGAAAGCACTGAGACAGGTATAGCAGGGATCGACATTCAAATCGTGTCGCTTGAGACAATCGCTAGTCCCGTGAGTCTGACGACCAAAACGTTGTCGGATGGTTCTTACAGCTTTATTGGCTTGCCCCCCGGACGATATCGCATTTCCGAAACGTCGCAGCCGCTCGACTACTTTGACGGCAAGGATTCACCGGGAACGGTTCGATCCCAATTGCGAGGCAACAATGCGATCAACGACCAGATCACGGAAATTCGACTTGACGGAAACGATAACGGAATCGAATTCAATTTTGGCGAGATTGAACCGTCGTCGTTGTCCGGTCATGTCTGCCTTGCCATGCCCGGCTTTGATTGTTTTTCGACCGAGCCCAATTCGACTTCGCCTTTGCCTGGTGTAAAAATCGATTTGGTAAATGCTGCCGGAACGGTGGTCGCAACGACAACGACCGTAGCCGACGGTAGCTACCGCTTTGAAAAACTGCCCGCAGGCGTTTATAGCATCATCGAAACACAACCTGCGAATCTGATTGACGGCTTGTCGCGTAGCGGCACGGTCAATGGGATTTCGGTAGGGACAGCCTCGAGTGGAACTCGCATTGAGCAGATATCGTTGGGTGGTGGGCAACAGGGTACTAATTACGACTTCTGCGAATTGCCCCCCTCCTCCCTCTCTGGACATGTCTATCGCGACGACAACAACGACGGAGTTCGTCAAAACAGTGAGCCGCTAATCCCCGGCGCAACGATTCGTTTGTTTGATTCAACAGGTGGGTTGCTGGGTGAAGTCGCCACGGATACACAGGGGTACTATCAATTTACTGGGCTGCGCAAGGGCACTTACAGGATCGCGGAAATCACGCCAAGCGGCTATCTCGACGGCAAAGAGAGTATCGGTCGGATCGCTGGTCGAATCGTCGGAGAAATCGATGGTGCAGATGCGATCAAATCGATCGTTTTGCCGTCGGGCATGCAAGGCAATGACTATGATTTCGGCGAACTCTTGCCCGCAAGCATTTCCGGAAACGTATACGAAGACCTTGATGGCGATTGTGTTCGAGATCCGGGCGAAGTCAGTCTCGAAGGCGTGCTGATTGAGATCCTCGATGCTCAAGGACAAGTCGTAGCTACTACCCGAACCGATGCGGCTGGCAATTATACTTTTGACAACTTGAATCCAGGACAATACAGCCTGCGAGAGCAACAGCCAGCTGGGTACATCCAAGGTGGTCAGATTGCAGGTAGCGTCGGCGGAAACGCCACCCTGACCGACATTATTTCAGCCATTGCGTTGGGGGCAGGCGTTCACGCCACCAACTACGATTTCTGCGAACAGCGAGTCGCGACTCTTGATGGCAAGGTCTTTGCGGACCTTAACGAAGACTGCATTTTTGATACCGACGAGTCACCGATTTCCGGAGTACGAATCGAGCTATTGGATGAACAAGGTCAAGTGATTGAAACCACGCTAACGGACGCGCAAGGCAATTATCGCTTTGTCCATTTAAAGCCTGGAATCTATTCGGTGCGGGAAATCCAGCCAACCGGCTTCTTTCAAGGTGGCCAAACGGCACCCGAGGGCGTTGCGGATACGAGCACTGTGGACTTGATTGCAAACGTATTGCTTCGCTCGGGAGACAGCATTTCGAAATTGGATTTCTGTGAAGTTCCGCCGGCTACGATTGCGGGCTATGTGTTTCAAGATGGGGCTCCAATTGAAACCAAGGACGGACGGCCGCCGTTGTTGCTCAAAGGTCTGAGGGACGGAATCCGAAATGAAGGTGACACCCCTATTGCAAACGTAGTGCTCGAATTGCGAACTCGCACTGGTCAACGCTTGGCGTCCAAGAACGCGATGCCAGGCGTCTACAGCAGCGACACAATTCGCGTTGTCACCGATAGCAGTGGTTACTACGAGTTCCGGGGGCTTAGGCCCGGTGCATACCACGTTTATCAAGTTCAACCAAAGGGTTACTTCGATGGACGGGACACGGCCGGTTCCATCGGCGGTTTTGCGATCAATATCGAAGATATCGTCACGGATATCGACACCCAAAATATTCTTGAGCTGCTCGCGATCGATCCGGCCACTAGTCCTGGCAACGATGCGATCTTGATGATCAACTTGCAAGCTGGCGGACGTTCGGTTGAGAACAATTTCAGCGAAGTCGTAGTGACGAAGACACCGACCCCGAACCCACCTGCTCCGCCGCCACCTCAAAACCCGCCACCGCCGAATACCCCACCGGTAAACGGATTTGTTTCGCCCCCCTTTCAACGCATGTTAGTGATTCCGCCCTTCGAGTTTGGTCAACCCGATATCCCCGCGGTGGGCTACACGGTCGAATACACTTGGCATTTGAGCGTAATCAACGCCGGCGAACCACGTGGGCATCAGAATGAAAAAACAGTCGATCGAGAAAGGGTCGCAAGTTCCACCAAATTACTCAATGCAAGTCAATGGACCATCGACGCATTGGACCGCGGTCGCTGGGTGATCGTATCCACAGCAAAGAACAAAGCCGCTAAATTCTCCCGAGAAGCCTTTGATATCTTGGGAGCGAAGCAGCTTGCCGGTGACTTCAACGGTGATGGACGTGACGAATTGGCATTGTTCAAGGACGGCGAGTGGTTGTTGGATATCAACGGCAACGGTGTTTGGGATCGCGGCGACCTATGGGCCAAGCTTGGAGAAAAAGGGGATTTGCCCGTGGTGGGGGACTGGGACAATGACGGCAAAGACGATATCGGAATCTTTGGACCAGAATGGGACGGTGACGAACAAGCACTCTCGGGGGAACCTGGTTTGCCAGATCCGGAGAACAGGCTGATTTCCATTCCGAAGAACCTCCCGCCGCGTGAAAGAGTGGCGGGCCGTGATCGATTGATGCAACGCAGCGTCAGTGGCGATCCGCGTTCCGACGTTATTGACCACGTGTTCCGATTTGGCGGAGACATGGATCAGCCCGTTGCCGGAGACTTCAACGGGGATGGAATCTCAACTCTCGGCATTTTCAACAATGGGAAATGGCGAATCGATGTCAATGGCGACGGACGCTTCACCGACGATGAAGATTCGTTCTTTGACTTTGGGCAAACTGGGGACATCGCGGTAGTTGGCGACTTCAATGGCGATGGCTTAGATGAAGTTGCGGTCGTTCGAGGCCGAGATTTGATTGTGGATAGCAACGGCAACGGCCAATGGGACGCAACCGACAAGGTGTTTGAAATCGAGGGTAACTCAGGACAAGTTGTGGTTGGTGATTTCAACGGTGACGGCATCGACGAAGCTGCATTCTATTCATCGTTACCTGGATTACCTGGGTTATCGGAACCGGAAGCTCGAACTGCAGTGCGATAAGGATTGTGGTCAATTGTCGCCCATTGTCGCCTTTCGCTCCGCGAAAGTTCGCCGCGCAACCGCACTTTCGCAGAGCGAAAGGCGACATTGCCTTAGAATCTTTCTAATAGATCTTGGCCCAAATGGCCAGATTTGCTAAAGCCTATCACTGTGGAACTAAGTGTTTCAAAACAACAGTGATCGCAGGAGGCGACGGACCATGATTTCTGCCATGGACATAAGCACGAGCGCGTTAGTAGCGCAGCGAGTTCGGCTCAATACTATTTCTGGCAATATCGCCAACATGTCGACGCTCAAGAATGAGGCGGGCGAGAACAAGCCGTATCAGCCTCGTTTCGTTGTCTTTGAAACCGCGGAGGAAAAAGCCGAGGGAGGGGCTGCCGGCGTCAAGATCGCAAAAGTCGAGATCGACGAATCCGAGCCGCTCTATCGCTTCCAACCAGATCATCCTCTGGCGGTCACCGAAGGCAAATGGAAAGGCTATGTCGCGTATCCGAATGTCGACATGAATGAACAGTTCGTCGATGCGTTGGAAGCGTCGCGATCTTATGAAGCCAATATCGGTGTCATGGAAGTCACCAAGGGCATCGCTCGCCAAACGCTGAGTATTTTGGCTTAGTACCGTCCGAACAAAAACTATCCGATTTTCCGTAGCGGAAGTCGCCAAGACTTTCGAAATGCGGGGGCGCCGAATTGAGGGGCGTTGAAACTCTTGGCGAGTTTCGATACGACAATAATTGATCGAGTGTTCCTTTTCGTTTCCGACTTTCATTCGCAGCCTTATCGCATTCGCAACCTGAGTGGACACTATGCAAATCCGTTCTGATTCCCTGTTAGCACAGCATGCAGACAAGGCTATGCGATTGCTGCAGCGAACTAGTGCGCAGTCCGACGTAGCAAACTCCAAAGCAGCAAGTAGCAATCCCTTTTCCGAAATGTTGGTCGGCGGCGTTGCCAAAGTCAACGACATGCAGATGTCCGCTGGCGGCCAGATGGAGCAGTTGCTAACCGGTGGCGACGTCAACCAAGCCGAAGTCTTCACGAGCATGCAGAAGGCCGACATGTCTTTCCGGTTGCTTGTCCAGATTCGGAACAAGCTCATGGATGCCTATCAAGAGCTCAACTCGATTCACGTCTAATCACGAACCACATGAACTGAACCGATACTTCCATCTATGAACCAGCTCAACCAATTCACTCAACAGATGCGGTCGCTCTTTGCGGGAATGACACCGCAGTCAAAAATGATGGCCGTACTGCTCACGGTAGGGATCGGAGTCAGTTCCATTTTCTTGATCCAAGGTGCAGCAACGAGTGCCGGAGCCATGGTCTACCTGCTCGACGGCAGAACGCTAAGTGAAGAGGAATTGGACAACATCGAGTTTGCCCTTGGGAGCTCGGGGCTCCGCGGTTTTGAGCGAGTGGGCAATCGGATTCGTGTTCCAAAAGCATCTAGCGATTTGTACTACAAAGCAATCTCCGAGGGGAAAGCCATTCCCGAGGGAATGGGTAACGCTGTCGAAACGGTGCTCAAAAGCAACAACTTATTAGAATCCACCAAGACCACGGAAGCAAAACACTTAGCCGCAAAGTTGAAGGACCTAGCCAATGCAATCAAACGCATGGACCCAATGATACATGATGCATTTATCACCTACGACGAGAAACGAGCGGGTTTCTCAAGTGATCGCAAACAAACGGCCAGCGTTGCCATCCAGACGAAGGGCTTAAAAGAACTAGCTGGCGATAAACGGCGTGCCATCATCAGCTTTGTTGAAAAATCATTTGCGGGACTGAAGCAATCCGATATCGCCGTCTATTGCAACGGTGAAACGACGGTTGCATCCGATGACCCGACCTCTATGCAACAGTCCAAATACTATCAATTGAAACGGCAGCAGGAACACGAGTATCGCCTGCGGGCAGAACGCCTATTAACAGACTATGGCAATGTTCGGTTGGACGTGAATGTCGAGCTGGATCCGATGGCCAGCGAGGAAACGGAGAGCATCAGCTTTAACGAAAAGCCAACGAAAATCCAATCGGCTTCCAGTAAGAAGGATGCCAAAACTCAACGAATGGCCTCCGGTGGCAGACCTGGCACGGACCCGAACGTAAAAGCCAACCAAGGCCAGTCGCTTAGTACCCCTGATCAGAATAGCGAAACGAAGGAACAAACCGAAAGCGAAAAAAGCGTTACCGGAAACACGCTAAAGAAAACGGAGATCGTTGGCCACCAGACGACGCGAGTATCGGTCTCCATATCTATTCCGTTCTCGTACTATCGCAAAGCATGGGAATACAAGGAGAAAGAACGCAAACCAAAAGAAACTCCAAGCGATCTCACGGAAAGCGAACTCACCACTTTGATGGCGGAAACCGTCAGAAGCATTCAGGGCAAGATCAATGCGATCTTGCCAAAGGTCGCAGCCGGCGAGGACAAATTCCCTCGCGTTTTTGTTGATTCCTATCCAGACATGCCTGTGCAAGCCCCCCCCGAGACATCCACATCGGAAATGGCCATGGATTGGTTGTCACAGTCTTGGCAAACGCTCGCTCTGATGGGAATAGTTGGGGCAGCCCTGGTTTCGCTGCGGAGCTTTGCTAAGACCGTCCCAGCTTCGAACGACCGAGATTTTGAACGGGGCTTTGACTTGCCGCTCGACGATGCGACCGATATCGACTTAAGCTCGTTGACCGAAGAAGAAAACGACTCGTTTGCTCCGCAGTCGGAAGGCGAAAGTACTCCTCCGCGACTGCGAACTACAGGTGGCGATATCAAAAATGATCTAACCGCCTTGGTTCGGGAAAACCCCGACGCTGCAGCCACCATGCTCCGCAATTGGATCACAGATTCGGATTAGCGTTGCGCGCGGAGATTGGAGATTGGAGATTGGAGCAGGAAGCAGGAAGCAGGAGGTTGGAGGTTGGAGGTTGGAGGTTGGAGGTTGGAGGTTGAAGCAGGAGGTTTGGAGTAGGAGTAGGGTTTCAGGTTGGTCGGGGGCTTGTCCGGCTTGTCTCCCACCAACCTTGTTTTGGAGTCCTATCCTAACGCCCGGCACTCGCGAATCGATCCGTTCCCGTCGGCGTTGGGACGCCCCATTGTAGTACGCCAAAACGCATCCGTCGGGGACAAGCCCCGGACGGATGGGGCCGCGACATTGTCTAACTCTATTGTTGTTCGGAACAAACTATTGTTGTTCGGACAAAAAAGACGCGATATAAATCACAAAGAAATATCGAAACGGCTATTTATCGCACTGCCTCCGCTCGGCCCTCCCGTCTCCATACGTTTTGAGTTAGCATGCTTAACATGAGCAGCATCGCAGAAAATCAGACGACCAACGTTGCCCCACTGTGGATTGGAAATCTACGGATTGACCCGCCGATTTTCCAAGCGCCGATGGCTGGCTACACGAATTTTGCTTTCCGTCAAATTGTCCGGGAGTATGGGGGGGCCGGTTTGCAGGCCACCGAAATGGTCAATGCTCGCGGTTTTGTTTGGCTGGATGAACACGATTGCGAACACCCCGATCGGTTGTGGGGGGTAAAAGAGGAGGCTCGACCTCTGGCTGTTCAGATTTGGGACAATGATCCTGAGATTATGGCTAAAGTCGGAATTCGACTGGCTCAGGAATACGGGGTGAGTGTCGTTGACATCAATTTCGGTTGCCCCGTCAAGCAAGTGACGGAAAAAGCCCATAGCGGCTCGTATTTGTTGCGAGACCCGGAACGCATGTACGCGATCATTTCAAGGCTAGTTGAGGTTTGCCACCCAACTCCGGTGACTGCCAAGATTCGACTCGGCTGCACACGCAAGACGATGAACCATATTCAAATTGCCCAGGTCGTGGAGAGGGCCGGGGCATCGGCATTGACCGTCCATGGTCGAACGGCTGAGGATTTTTTCAAGGGTTCCGCTGACTGGGACAGGATTGCCGAAATAAAAGAGCACTTGGAGAAGATTCCGCTGATTGGCAATGGTGATCTTCAGACACCAGGGCAAGTCGTTCATGCATTCAAGCACTACAAGGTAGACGGTGTCATGATCGCACGGGCCGCGTTGGGACGTCCTTGGTTGTTCGCTCAGGCGGCTGCGGCTTTGGCCGGCAAACCGATACCTCCGGAGCCCACGCTGGATGAGCAACGGGCATGCATGCTGCGTCACTACGATTTGGTGGTCGAACGATTTGGTCCTCAAAAAGGAACGATGCTTATGCGGAAATTTGCTTGTTGCTATGCGCAGAGCAAGCATGGCGCTAGGCATTTCCGCACGCATGTCGTGCGTGTCGAGACTCAAGAAGAATTTTATGGTGTAGTCGAAAAGTATTTTCCACGTGAACTCGATCCGTCGAGCGTCAGAGCATCGTCGTCGGGTTTAGAAGCTGCCCACCAGGATGTGGAAGCGTGCACGGTATTGGATGAGGACTGCTGCGAATAGCTCTCATGTCGACGTTACCCACTAGCCGCTATCTTGATTCGGCCGCCTTGACTGGGCTGGAGCGGATGAGGTTTACCACCCATCGCAAGGTTGAGGGCGCCTACAGCGGTCGGCACCTTTCGAAGCGGCTGGGCGGATCGGGTGAATTTGTCGACCGTCGCGAATACACTCCCGGCGACGATCTACGGCGGGTGGATTGGAAAGCTATGGGCCGCATGGGGCGAACGTATCTCAAGCTGTATCAAGACGAGACGGATTTAAGCTGCACGATGTTGGTGGATAGCAGCGGATCCATGTTGCAAGGTGCAAAATCCCCAAGGAATCATCAAGGCTCTAAACTGGAGTGGGCTCAATTTTTCACCACAGCTTTGTCGCATTTGATTGTTTTGCACCGGGACGCAGCCGGATTTGCAAGTTTTGTTGACAATAGCGTGGTCTATTTGCCTCCTTCTTCTTCCGTTGCCCAACGGGGCGTGTTGCACGGCGCGATCAGCAATCTTCTGCCTCGCGGAAAAACCCATTTGGAAACAATCTTGAACGACCTAAGTCTGCGAGGCAATCGCCGTGGCGTCATGATCATTCTCAGTGATTTCTTGGTGGATTCGATGGAACCGGTTTTATCCAACTTGCGAAAATTTCGAATGCGAGGCTGGGAAACGGTGGCCATGCACTTGGTACATCCCGACGAGCAACGTTTGCCGACGGGTAATGCGTTTCGTTTCGTTGGGTTGGAATTCGACGGTTTCATCAACTGCATGACCTCGCAAGTACGTAAGGAATACGAGGATCGCTTTCAAAAACATCTAGAAAAGACGCGGTCCAGCTTGCTCGGAGTTGGTTGCGATCACCATTTGATATCGACTTCGACCAACTATCTCGATGTATTGCGGTCTTTTTTGATTCTGCGAGGCTGAAGTCTATCCTACGAATGCTAGGAGTGGACTGGCAGCGGCGCATCTTAGACAGTAAGGTTTACCAGGATCCTCTGTCAAACGCGGTAAATAGTCAAAATGTTCCGATTTGCCCGCGAAGAACGGTTTGGAGGGTTGCCGATAACTACTCTGGTTTTTCCGTTGCAGACACGCGCAATTCCTCCTACCGATGAATAGAATAAGCCTGGAGTCAGCAGCATGCCAGGCGTGGAAATGGATAGATCGCTTTTCATCTTGTTCGCTTCTCGTACCCAGTAACTCCTATCCATATGATCGCACAGAGTTTCAGTGCAATGGCGAAAACGCGAAGCGATTCTGCACAGCTACGTGCTCGTCAACGGCTAGGAAAATACCGAATCGAACGCCGCTTGGCCCAGGGTGGATTTGCCTTTGTGTACCAAGCCCTCGATACGATCGAAGGTGTTCGTGTTGCGCTCAAGATGCCGCATCAGTACAACGTTACGGCGAGCATGCTCGATAACTTCCATCGCGAAGCACGATTGGTGGCGAAACTGGACCACCCCAACATACTTCCATTAAAAGACGCTAGCTTCATCGATGGTCGTTTCGTGATCACGAGTCGACTGGGCGAAAAGACGTTAGCATGTCGACTGCGCAATCGGATCTCTTTCGATTCCGCATTGCTGTTGATTGAGCAAATGATGGATGGTGTGGCTTATGCGCATCGCAACAAGATCATTCATTGTGATATCAAACCTGAGAACATGATTCTGCTTCCAGATGGCAGACTTCAGTTGATGGACTTCGGGATTGCCAAAGTTGCTCAACATACGATTGTAAAAACGATGATCGCTTCGGGATCAGGAACGGTTGGCTACATGGCCCCGGAGCAAGCGATGGGACGTCCGAGCGCTCGCTCCGATGTGTTTGCGATTGGATTGATCGCTTACAAAATCCTCACAGGGCATTTACCAGAGTGGCCATTCGAATGGCCACCCGCTGGATATTCGACCTTGCGACGCAAAGCCCACCCCGAATTGATCGCGGTCATCAGACGAGCGCTCGAGTTACGACCAAGTCGACGCTATCGGGACGCGAACGATTTGCTGCGTGCATTTAAGGTGGTGAAAGCCAAGTCGCTAAAGTTTGCGCACCGGCATCGCGCATCGACCAACGGTAAGGGTCATAATGGCAAGAGCACCAACGGCAAGCATGCATAGATGTGGACGAGCGAGGCCCTTCGCTCGTTAAGTTCTTGTAGGCGACGTCGCTCCGCGACTCGCGGTCAGTGTAGCGGAAACCTGAATGCATCTTTAACTTCTTGCGGTTTCAGTTGGACGCAAAACGAACACGCGAATCGATTGTGTAGGAATACTCAGGGACCAGTGCGACTTTGGCATGGCGGACATCCGTCGGCGGAGCGACGGATCTACGTAGCTGCCGTCGCTTTGCTTTGGACGTGCCGCACTTTTTATTGTGGCACGGCGGTCACCGGCGTGATAATATTCTCTTTTCGATGAAGATGGTCCAGGCGCGATTCTGGCCCGACTACTAGCGATGCTTTTTCGGTGGAAACCACCGAACCACCATATGAACCTAGGAGATGCATTCATGCGATTCCGTTATATTAAGTTGTTTGTTTCAGCAGCGTTTCTGACGATGTTTGTCAGGACTACGGTACATGCCGATGTCGGCGTTGGGGCCAAGCCTTTGACCGGCGCAGAAGTTATCCTAGATGGCACCAGAGCGATGCTCGACGAAAAATGGATTTACTGGGAGGGACCACGTTTCTCAAGCAAGATGCCGATCCAATGGAAAATAGTCGATGACCCCGTCGACAAAGGGACCGCGGTGATGACCGATGACCCGGCTGCTGTGGGAGGCAAATTTGGGGCTGCCGACATCGTTACGAAAAAGGCCTACAAAGACTTTCGATTGCACGTCGAGTTTTTGATCGTCAAAGCGGGCGGAAACAGCGGCGTGTACCTTCAGAACCGGTACGAGATTCAAGTTCTCGACGGCGACAAGACAAGCCACGGAATGGCTGCCATCATCAACGAAGCGGCGACGGATTACAACTTGTACAACGGGCTTGGCAAGTGGAATTCCTACGATGTCACGTTCCGAGCGGCTCGCTTCCAAGATGGCAAACTTACGGAGAAGCCGTTGGTGACACTTTATTTCAATGGCAAAAAAGCACATACCAATCACAACATCACGAAAGTATGGGGCGGGCCAAATTCTGGTATTGATGGTGGCAAAGACGATGGACGAGGTATTACCGATGTTCCCGGCGGTCTTAAATTGCAAGCCGAAGGGCACGATGTCCGCTATCGGAATATTTGGATCCAGGAGTTGGTTCTGGACAAACCAGACACGGATTTCAAAGAATAGGGCATGTTGGAATCCCACAATGCTATCTGGCTAGAGATTGCACGCGATGCGATGGCTTGCCGTTTTGAAGTGCTGCTAAACCCTGGCAAGCCTACCAATGGGCCGGAAATTGCCGTGGAAGCGCTGGATACGATCACGTTTCTTGAGCAGTTGCTCAGCGTCTATATTCCTACGAGCGAATTGAGTTTGTTAAATAATCGAGCCTTCGAGACACCAGTCCATGTGTCCGAGTCGACTTTCGAATTGCTGCGTCTCGGCTTATCCGTTTTTGAGAAAACAGGTGGCACATTCGACATGACGGCTGCAAAGCTTTCAAAAACGTGGGGGTTTTATCGGCGGCAAGGGAAAATGCCGTCGGACTTGGAAATCGCTGATGCGCTATTGGAAGTTGGTTCGGACCATATCGTGCTAAGTGAATCGGATCGAACCGTACGATTTGAAAAACCGTTGGAAGTCAACCCGGGCGGCATTGGCAAAGGCTTTGCTTTGGATTGTGCCACCGCGATATTAAGGAGCGGCAGCGTCACAGACTTTGCATTCCATGGCGGAAAGAGCAGTATCCTTTGCAACGGCAATCAGGCACCTGAGCAAGATGAAAAGGGTTGGCGGATCGCGGTTCGGCACCCGGAACAATCCGAGCGAATTCTCGGTACGTTAATACTTTACAACCAAGCGTTAGGAACGAGCGGTCCAGCAAATCAATTTTTTTATTTTCAAGGCAAAAGATTCGGCCACATTATTGACCCGAGGACGGGTTGGCCAGCCGAGGGAATGCTGAGCGTAACAGTCCTTCACCCCTCGGCTGGTTGGGCAGACGCATTGGCAACAGGTTTGTACGTGGCTGGAATTGATCAAGCAATCGAATATTGCGAGCAAAACCACGACACGGTAATGCTGGCAATCTTGCCGGGTAAACGAGTCGGTGAGTGCGAGATTGTGACTTGCAACATGCGATCAGATCAATGGATTCCGGCCCGGAGTTAGTTGTTTGGCTGAAATACTGTTTGTGGGTCGCCTGAGCAAATTGTCGACGGAATTTCTAAAAATCGATGGGTTGCGTCAAGTTTGCGGGTTGTTCCGCCGAAAACTCCATTAGTGATTTTGCGGATCGTTGCGACGAGCATGGGCGTAGATTGCCTACGACCTTGACGAACCACCTTTTGGAACTTAGACTGCTGGCCTATTAAACCCAGTCAGCAAAACGACTTAGGTCGTTTTTATGTTCCTCCAGGAGTTCTGTCGTGACGAAAAAAGAGATCGTGAAAACGATTTCCGAAGAGACCGGGCTAAACCAGCAGCAAATCAAGACGATTGTCCAAAAGACTTTTGATGCGATTGTTACAACGTTGGTTGAAGAAGGTCGAATCGAGCTCCGCAATTTCGGAGTTTTCCAAGTTCGGCCCCGGGCTGCACGGAAGGCACGCAATCCTAGGACGGGACGTCAAGTTGAGGTCCCCGAAAAGTTTGTTGTGACGTTCAAGCCCGGTAAGATCATGGAGCAAAAAGTCAATTCAATCGAGGGTACGCCACTAGCTCAGCAGATTCGCGATGAAATCGCGGCTGGCAAATTGCAAGTGACGCTGGACGACGATGAAGACGAAGCCGTCTCGGAGTCGTAGCCAGCCCTGCCCAAGCTTAGGAATTTTTCCGGCTTGGAATGAAATGACAGCAAAGAGTTTGATACAAGGTCAAGCGAGACTTTTCACGGAGGATTGGTCATGCGTCGTAGAATTTGTTTGGCGTTATTGGTTTGTTGCTCATCCCTTCCTACGGTTGGATGCGCATTGCCGATCTACTCAGCCAATCCAGCCAAACGTTCTGAGCAATTGATTTACACTTCGGAAGACCTCCGATCGTTGGTACAGGAATGGGAAAGATTCTGGTTCCTCGATCAGCCAAGTCACATGACGCCGTTCCGAGTTCACGGTGGCGTTATCTAGATTAGAGTAGCTCGACACGGCGAGTTGAGAACACGGCACGAAGTGCCGTGCTAGGCAGGGGGGCAGTTTGAAATGCACCTCTAAACTGGGTGACACGCTCTGAGGTACGAAGGGCGTGGTGAATCGCTCAAGTCATTTGCCACACTTCCCACGCCCATCGCTAGTCGCTTTGGGCGTGCCACACGGTGGCCTGGCCTGGTAGTCTTCTGTCTGCCGCTCGCCCTACAGAGTGCTGTGCTGCAAAACCATGGGTCATCTTATGGCCTTTGCGTTACTTCACCACCATTGCTGGTAATTAACGCCTTGAGCGTGATTTGATCTATGTTGCGGGAGAGAAATCTCACCGACCCATCAAAAAAGCCAACATTGGAACCTGTTTCGCGGAAACAGTCGTCGATATCCAATTCATGCAAATCCAAGTCGTCTGGTTTAGTCCACGGCACGGCATGTCTATCATTCACTTCGAAAAGTGCGATCGTATTGGACGTTCCGTCCGTGATATCCCGGAACCTGGGTTTATCTTTGGCCCAAACTGTGGTTTCATAAAACGGGGCTAAATAGATCGTGTGACCTTGGGGCCCGACAAAGCTTGGATGAGTAAAAGTACTCGGCATCTTGTCCAGCAATTTGATATTGTGCTCGCTGTCCCAGGGCTCATCTAAGTGGAATTGGTTATACAAATTCCCTTGTTCGATATAGGGCAGTATGGCGACTCGCCAACTGAGAAGCGTCTTGCCGTTAGCGTCTTTCGACACTCGGGCTGGTAATTGCTTGTAGGCCGACTCGTGATTGTGCAGACTCAACATGAGCTGTTTGAGATTATTCGACGATTGCATACGCCGGGCTGCTTCGCGGGCGGATTGAACGGCTGGCAGCAGCAAGCCTGCCAAAACTCCGATGGTTGGAACCGTATACGCGAATTCGCCTTTGACTGCGATCTCGCTTCCATTGACCTCCCACAATTCTGCCTTGCTAAGAAACGCCTTGAAGCGTTGGAGGTATTGAATGGTGGCGGCCCTAACTTCTGCCGAAACTTGAGGTTCGTTGTTGATCGCGTCCAGTATCGCTTGTTCCCCGAAGGCCATTCCGTTCTTTCGCAGCCGTTCCAATGCTCCTGCAAGCTTTTTGGCAGATTCGCTATCGTTGGCGACAATCTTTATTTTGATCATGCCAGAGGAGCTGAAAACATCGGATTCGCTCACCAAGAATTGAATTTCATCGATAACAATTTGAATGTCATTGATCAGCGTTGCAGGAACTCGCGCGCTTGCGTCTGCAAATGCGCCATCGATAATGGGCCGAACGGTTTCCAGGGCTGTTATAGTACAGATCGGGTACTTGGATGAATTTGCGAGTTCGATAATCTTGCTCGGCTTGGATTTGGCTGACATCATCCTGCGCAACGTACCTTCGGTACCGAAAAGTAGTTTCTGAGGTTCGAACTGAATGACCTTCATGGGCGCACCATTTACAGCTCGAAAGCGCATGTCCTTTACCTTGGGTGAAGCGGTAACACCGGCGAAAAGCTTTCCACTCAAATTCGCAATGTCAACAGGAGCGGATGTCGTGATGCTGGCTCCAAATTCAGGGCCATTGATGCTTGGCATGCCCGCGGTTATGTCGATGCTGGAAATTAACAATGGGTCGATTCCCAGTTCTTGTTTTCCAAGTGCAGAGATGATCTCCCACGGAACCATTTCCAGTTCTTTCCCGTTGCGGAGTGATGCGACATCAATGGATGTCAGGCTCAGCGAATCATTGGGGATGGACGAAAACCGTTCCGATATCTGTTGAGCTTCTGCCTGAGGAGACTGGCTGAGAATTAGCAAAAGCACTGTCCTAAGGAAGTGTTTGCGGGAGAATTTTGCAACTGACGTCATCGGCTGTTCCTTAAAATCGACTGGTAATCGGGGTACCGCAGACTGTATTCTAGCAGAATACGAAGACGCTGGCCGTGGCCGTGGCCGTGGCCGTGGCCGTGGCCGTGGCCGTGGCCGTGGCCGACGCTGCTAGCGTCGGTTCGGATGCTGGCAGCATCTGCCACGAGCGTCGGTTCGGATGCTGGCAGCATCTGCCACGAGCGTCGGTTCGGATGCTGGCAGCATCTGCCACGTACAATTTTCTCTCGAATTCATCTATATCCAGGGTGATTTGCGTTAGACCGGAACGGTCCGATCATTGATGTTTAGGGTTTATCTGATCACAATGTCGTTTATCTCGTGCGATCCAACCAGCGTCATCCTCCCTCCCAAACGCCCCCCACCCAAGCCTCAATGATCTTCATCCAAGCGTTTTCTAAGACGACACAGTACGCGGGGCTCGTTCTTGCCATCGGTGTTTTCGGTTTTGCAGGTTGCCGTCAGCCGGAATCGGGAAAGAAGGCTGAGGCCCCCCCTGAGGTATTAGTTCATGGAACCGCGTTTACTATTGAGCCTATCCTATGGCCAAAGTTGGTGAAAAGCCAAGGAACCTTGATTGCGGATGAAGTCACTACGGTAGGCGCAAAGGTTGCTGGGCGAATTATTGACGTACCCGTGGATCTCGGCGATATCGCCTGTCAGGACGATGTTTTGGTTCAACTAGACCCCAAGGAGTTTCAGCTATTAGCGGAGCAAGCTGATGCACAGCTTTTGCAAGCGAGGTCAGCCGTTGGACTCAAGCCGGGTGATCCGACCGAGGGCTTAAATCCAGACAATGCGCCGCCCGTACGCGAAACGCGAGCAGTCTGGGACGAAGCGAAAAAGGCAGTCGATCGCATTCGTCAACTATCGAATCGAGACGCGATCAGCATGGCCGATTTAGACTTGGCGGAATCTGCAGAACGCGTTGCATCGGCGCGGTTTTCCTCTGCACAAAATGGTGTGCGGGAAAAAATCGCATTGATTGCGGTTCAGTCTGCTTTGCGTGACCTGGCTCATCAACGCTTATCGGAGACGACTGTGCGAGCCCCGTTCCAAGGTGCGATTGAATCCCGGTTGGTCGCAAGAGGGACGTACGTGCAAGCCGGCCAGCCGCTGATGAGCATTGCCAAAACGACGGTTCTTCGATTTCGAGGAAGCGTTCCGGAGCGGTTTGCCCAGCAATTGAAAATTGGTCAACAGATAGAACTCACCTTTGATTTGAGCGACCAAGTTCGAACGGTATCGATTTCGAGAATCAGCCCTAGTTTGGACCAAGTGAATCGTTCCTTAGTTTTCGAAGCGAGTGTCGACAACCAAGATGGAACATTGCGCAGCGGATTGTTTGCCGAAGGAGTGATCCGAATCGATTCAGAAGCCAAAGCGATCGTCGTTCCAACTTCTGTACTCATTCGATTCGCCGGTGTTGACAAGGTATGGAAGATTGTCGATGGCAAGTTGAAAGAGCAGGTCGTTGGACTGGGTCGACAAAAAGCCGACATGATTGAAATTCGCTCGGGGCTTTCGAGTGGTGATCAGTTATTGCTCGAAGGAAATGTTGGAAAGATTGGTCGCTTTGAACCAAAGACTTAAGTACGCCTTCGGCTGACCGTTAAACAAATAATTGAACGGTATTGGGCGTAAAGCCGACGGCATACTCGGTCAAAACCCCCTCCATTAGCCTAGAAAACAACAGCTAGCTCGTCAGATGCTCATAAATATCTGAGATTTGTTGCTATAAACAGCCGTCGCGACGAATTCCTTTGCGTAATTAGGGGTCAGGCAGGGTACACTTTCGCCATGAACAAATGGACGTACGGCCAACAATGTTTGACGGCGGCGTTCGGTTCTATCATTTGAAGGAAGAGTTGTTATGGCCGAAGGTAGCATCAAAAAGTTGACGGACAAGGGTTTCGGGTTCATCAACGTCGGCGGCGGCAAAGATTTGTTTTTTCATTCGTCGAGTGTCAAGGGCGCGACTTTTAATGAGTTGCACGAAGGCCAGAAAGTTTCCTATACCGAAGGAAAAGGACCTAAGGGACCTTGCGCTGAAAACGTAAAGCCTGTTTAGTTTTCGGTTGTTCAGTCTTGGTTGAGAAAAGTAGTAAGATGTCTCTTGCTACTTCATAAACGTAAGTTGAATAGAATAAAGAATTATCTGCGCCTCCAGCTAGCGTAAATGAAGCTCTGGAGGCCCTGAAGGCGATTAGCTTTCTGGATTGGTCGATGGAGATGTTCGGCAAAATGAGAGGAACATCGATACCAATTGGCGACTTCAATCCACTCAATGAAACCGAGGTTGCACCTGCCCCGAATTGTGTCCTCCGTACGACTCGTTCCGCTGTCGGACAGATGCCAGCGCGAACATAGGTACCATTTCATCGCGCTCGAACAATAACAGTCCGATTTCCCCGTAGCGGAAGTCGCCAAGGCTTTCGGAATGAGCGGGGGTCAAAACTCTTGGCGAGTTTCGCTACGAAACGAATCGATCGATCCTTACGAGATGGGCTCGAGACCGTCGAAGGCTGTGGAAACATGCAATCCGCGAGCATCCAGCACGTGACAAGATACGCCTTCGCGGGACATGAGGAGCAGCTTGGTACCCGCCGGAAAACTCCCATCCGGCGAGGCAGCTTGTTGAGGACCAGTGTAGTAATAGGGCTGTTCCGACTTTACCACGTGCGTGAACTGCTTCGGCGGCGTCATCAGATTGCTCTCCGGGACAAGAGCCGAATCCGGTAACACTGTCGCTTTGGGACGTTTCATGTGATCCATAGCGATAATCCTTTGGGGATTAAGTTCAAGGCGTGATATCCATGCTTTCGACTGGCAAAACTTTCGGAGCGAGGATCGGTAGCGCGTGGGCGTGCATTTCTTCGTGGTCGCCAAGGAATAATCCAGCCTCCGCCATCGACATCAAGTTTGGCAATGTGTACGGCTCCGCTGCGTTCATATTGACCACGTATCCTAGGTCCTTCAAGCTGGCAACGGTCATTTTGCTTATCGGGTTATTCGGAGCAGCGATAAATCCGGACATTAACTCGTTCTTGAAGAACGACTCGCGCCAATGGCTGTTCTTAGTACCGGGGCCACCTGTGTTTTCGACCGGGACCGCGGCAGGACCAGTTCCTTTCAGCAGACCGAATTCTTTCTTCGCATTTTTACCCGTAAAAGTTGGATTCGTTGTAGTAGCACCCGCTAGCAGCCCCTTTCGAATCCAAATAGTACCGATGCCAATGACGTGACCCATCTCATGAGTGATCACATCCAGCAAAGTGCCATTGGCTTGCATGTTGGCTAAATCGGCGGTATCGAACGACATGATCCCCTTTGCCGGTAGAAAGGCAAACGCACCGGCTGAGGCGGGTCGAAGATTGGTAGGACCAGCCTGACCAAGAATGCCACCTACGCCGTCGATAGCGACTCCTTGAGCCTCGATCAAGAGGTCGTCGATGACTTCGCCACTGACCATCACACTGGGAATGTCACCGACGATTACCTTGGACCAGCGATCCGCCGCAGTCTTAAACGCAAGTTTCTGGGCCGGCGTCAGCCCACCAAGAAACCTCACTTCGATCTTGTACGCCGACGCAATTGCGGAAGCCATCGCATTCGCTTTGAGGCTACCGCAAGCTATGTAGGAGTCAATCTTTGTCGCTTTTTTCTTT
>JAYTVM010000217.1:0-22247 GCA_043743995.1 Pirellula sp.
AGGGTAGGCGAATGGCTAGCGGCTTCATTGGAAATGAAGTGCCCCGTAAGGGGTTGCGGGTTCGATCCCCGTGCCCTCCGCTTTGACAGTTTGTGACAACAACTGACTTTTCATGCCATTTCCCTTTGTTTTCGTTGGAGAAGCGCCGTTCTTATCCTCGGGGGTTGTGCCACCCGCTGACACGGAATGCCCCCAAAGCCGCCAAAAATGCAGCGCCCGTGCAGCGCAGCTTGTCCAGCGACCGCTCCCAACCTTGGCAAAAGTGCTAAGGCCTCAGCTTGATCGTCGATTCCGATAGAAGATGCAATTATGTGGAATGAGCGATATGGTAGCGACGAGTACATTTACGGAACTCAGCCCAATGTCTTTCTTGCTGAAAATTCAAAGCTTCTCACTGGACCCGTTCTTAGCCTAGCGGAAGGTGAAGGTCGCAATGCCGTCTTTCTAGCTTCACTGGGACTGGATGTGCTCGGTGTAGACGGTTCAGAAGTGGGGCTCGCGAAGGCTAGAACGCTTGCTGAATCACGAGGAGTTGGCATAAAAACGGAAGTCGCTGACCTGGCAACTTATGAACCGCCTGAGAATGGCTTTGGTTCCGTGATATCCATCTTTGCTCATCTACCTAGCGTAATTCGTCGGCGACTATACCGTTTAGTCGAGCTAAGCCTAAAGCCTGGTGGAATTTTCCTGCTGGAAGCATATCACAAATTGCAGCTATCTCGAAATACTGGAGGTCCCAAAGATCCAGACCTGCTCATGGCTCGATTGGATTTGGAGAAGGCGTTTCCAAATTGCGAGGTGATTCTTTCTCAAGAAATTGAGCGAGAGGTCATTGAAGGGGAATACCATACTGGTTTGGCTTCCGTCGTCCAATTCATCGCAAAGAAGAATGCGTGATCCTGCTGAAGAAGGTGAAGCTCAAGAAATTACAGCATGAGATTGAGCCGTTCATGATCGCTGGTCGTGGTGGGAGATTCAATCACAGAAGCTAAACGATATGGATTGGCCAGATCACGTTGGCTTCTACGGACCACGTGGCGGGAAACTTGCCAACCCACCATACGACAAGTGTGTGGAGATTTTCAAAAAGGAACGGTATCGACAAAGAGGCTTCCTGCTCGCTTTTTCGGTCTTGCTCTACTGCTTGTCCGGTATTCAGTTTTTTTTGTTCTGAGTCATGGACGTTTTACACGCCTTGTTCGACAGAAAATTCAGGGCAGGTGTCATTCCCAGTTGGATTTGCATTTTTAATTAGCTCAACGCTATGACTAGCCGTCCTAATGCCAGTCTGTCGCCCTTCTACTGGCTAAATCCTTTTCCTGTTCCCGGATCGAAAGTTTTTATTTTCCAGGTAGTCTTCCTCCGTTCTTGATGTTGTTCATTTCCTTTGCTTTGCGTTTTCGGTTTGGCAAGATTGTTGCGTCCAATCAATCGAACTAGTCGATTTTAGTTTACGCCATCAATGCTTGCCATAACAACGCCACAGTTTTCCCCTCCAAACGTTACGGTAATCACACAGGGATCAAACCGAAACGCCACTGAACGCTCGAACTCAGGCTCCGAGATTTAGAGTGCGCGTTCGCCTTTCGTTCGGGAGGTGCTCTGGGCCAAGTAGCCCCCAGGTATATGATTCCATTAAACGCTCAAAGATAAAAAAGCAGTTACTCCGCTGATCAACGACTCCAGCGGACAGTTTCCACTTCATGTGGTTTGTGCGTGGCTTGGTAATTCACCCAAGGTAGCTCAGAGGAGCTATCTGCCTGTGACCGAGGCCGACTATCAGAAGGCGGCGAACACACTGCCAGTTGCTGCCAAAGAGAACAGCAAAGTGACGCCAAAAATCCGTGGTACAAAAACGACGCGCGCAGACGAAAAAGGTGGTGCAAAAACGACTCCGCACCCAACCGCAACATTCACGTGAGAACCCTCAATTTCCCTTGGAAAAGAAGGTTGGAATCGCACTTTCTCAATGAAATCGTTGGTCAAATCAGCGGATGGGGAGGGATTCGAACCCACGGATGCCTTACGACATCTCCGGTTTTCAAGACCGGTGCATTAAACCGCTCTGCCACCCATCCAAACCAATGAAATCATTGGTGTCTTGGCTTTTTCAACAAGTTCTGCCAGAGGCTTTTTTGGCGTTGTCGCCCCACTTTGCAATCCGTACCGCCAACCCAAGGGAATTCACCTCAGATTCAAAGGTACTCGGGGTGCAAATTCGAACTTAAATTCTAGTGCAGGCAAACCATCCAAGTCTACCCGAAAAAGTAGGTTTCCCATGTGTCAACCTTTTCGCAAAAACGCCAGGAAATTGGAGCAAGTGGATCCAAGAAGAGTCACGGTATTGGTTGGAGATTGCGGACACGGAGTGTCGGTAATGGCTGGCGTCTGGCTGGCGTCTGGCTTAAGCCTGAGACAGTCATTCAACATGAAAACCAACAGGTGTCTCAATCAAAGATCATAAGCCCATAGCAAGTCGATCTCTTGCCAGGACTTCGATGAGTTCGGTATCCCACCTGACTCCAATGTCATGTAAAACCGGGTTCCGTAGTCGTTGTCATAGAGCTGGTCTCGCATGCATTCACGATTTCATTGCCCGCAATCGCGCTACAACGTTGTAAATCACGACTCGAACTACACCACCCAATGCAGCAGCGGCGTAGCGCCGCTCGGGCAAAATGGAAAGCGTGTTGCTGGTAAATTCCTGCCGCTTGAAGCGACCATCCAAGGGTATATCCATGGGTCTTGTGACTGTGATTGAACCGGTCCCGAGCGCGGCCTCCTATAACAAGCGCTCTTCGCGGCCTATTTGAATCACTTGTGCATGCAACGAGTTGTATGGAGGCAGTATGCACCGATGGGAAAAGTCCTGGTTCATGCAATGCATGCCTAAGTCATTGTAACCCAGGACTACATAAGACTCCGTGGTTTTCTTCGGCTTATCGGCGGACGCGTGATCATCGCGATCCTTGGTCTTAGGGCCTTGCGAGAAACAGATCGAGGCCAAAAAACCAAGGGCGAGCAATGCAACGCATGAAATCATCGTTTTCCGAACGAATTGCGTAGCAAACTCCTTCAAGAACTATTCTGCATTGCCTGATCGAATCGATGAGACGATTGGCCTTTCTGCAAAACTTCCGCCATAAGAAAGAGTCGGTTTGACCCACTCCATCCGCCATCAATTTGAGAATTTTGAAAAATAGGTCAAACCGCTTGCCCGTTTCGTTAGAAAGCCTTTTCGACAGTTCTGTAAATCCGCGTTCTGACCACGTCGGACAGTGGCGTTGAGCAAAATTTCCTGAATCAGAATTTTTGGCGGACGCCAATCACGAATTTTACTCTTTAGTGTAGGAATCAACCATTCTCCGTTTATTTCAGAACCTGACCACTTCGATCTAAGGCTAAAGCCATGACGACAAATCACAGAAAAAGCAGGAATTTGACCCGAAAACTCTTTTCGGAAGCTTTGGAACCGCGAGCAATGATGGCAGCAGATGCGGTGCACAATTTTCTGTTTCCGCACGACGTCGATGACGATGGGAGCGTGACGCCGCTCGATGCTCTGGTAGTAATCAACCGCTTAAATCGAGACGGCGACGATTCGTCGTCGGTCAAGCGACAATTCAATGATGTAGACGACGACTCACAAATCACTCCTTTGGACGCTTTGATTCTGATCAATGACATCAACTCCAAATCGTCTGTCCCCAGCGTGAATGGTCCTAGCGTTTCGCAGTCGTCTGTGTTGAGCAATTCATCCTCCGGTACTCGTGTACGAGTCGAGTTGGAGACCGAGGGAGTTGAAACGGAGTTAAAGATCCGAATTGACAATGCACCTGTATCCACTTCGTTTCCTGTCACTTTGAATGATATCGCTTTAGGTCAACTGTTGACGGACGCACGTGGTCGCGGCCAAATTGTGTTAGGCCACGGGGACGATAATCGCGAACATATGCCGCTCCCTACTGGGCTTTCAATCCTTTCACCGGAGATGGAACTTGTTATCGGCGACATCGTCAAAGGACAACTCTCGCGAGTGTCTAATGTCGAAAGCAACAGTTTAGGAACCAGTACCCCTCCCGTTTCAGGAAGCCAAGAACAGCACTTTGCGGCCAAATTTGATGTTGTCGCAGGTACAATCCGATCCGCTGAGTTTGAGCAAGAGACCGAGCGAGGCGTTACGAAACGAAAATTCGAAGCTGAAATCGAGAAGGCCATTCCCAACTCGAATTTCGAGGTGAGCGTTGGCGGAATGGTGGTCGGTACAATAGCGACGGATTCGAAAGGCAAGGGAAAGCTACGTTTGACAACGAACCCAAAGGATGCGGGTGATCAGGTAATGCCAGCGTCGTTTCCAGCCGTTACAGATGGGACATCCGTAAAGATTGGAACTGTCGAATCCAACCTGCGAACGAATCCTTAGGTGTGTTGAACGACATCGCCATTCGCTTTACTAGGAGCACCCTTACCGCCATACTCATGCGAACGACTTCTAGCACCCCGACCTCTGCAACTTTGTGATTCCAGAGTGCGGCCAATTTAACCATGACAGACGACTTACAACGGCTAAGCAGCGATAATGCTCTGCTCAATCGATTTCGATTGGGCGATGAAGATGCTGCATTGCAGTTGTATTATCGATACGCGGACCGGCTAATGCGATTGGCGACCAAGAATACGTCAGTGGAATTGACGCCACGATTCGACCCTGAAGATATCGTTCAGTCGGTTTTTCGGACCTTTTTTCGTCGCGCTGCCAAGGGACAATATGAAGCACCCGAAGGCGATGAGCTCTGGAAACTACTGTTGGTCATGGCACTCAACAAGGTTCGCGCTAAGGGTGCGTTTCATCGTTCAAGAAAACGGGATATTCGAAAAACACAACCAATATCTACAGGACATGAGCCGGTAGATAATCACAATGCGGAGGAAGCCAAAAGCATACTTTGCATCTCGGTCGAAGAAATGATTCAAAAACAACCCCAAAGTCATCACGCTATCATTCGACATCGAATCGATGGTCTCGAGATACAAGCAATTGCGGAACTTGAAAATCGGAGCAAACGAACAGTGGAACGCATTTTGCAATCGTTCCGCAAGGAGTTGATGGATTCTGCTCTTTTCAACTTAGGAGAGCACAATTCATGTTGAACTTAGATATGTTCGTTGATGCTCTTGAGGACGAAGTGTCAAGCAAAGGTGTGCTCGCTGTCGATCTAAGTAAATTGGCACCTAGCCAAAATACCCCTGAGGGGATTGGTCTCGAACGCTCTCGTATCCTCATTGAAATGCTCCGAGTTTGGATGGAGCATCGTTGGCAAGCTGGATATCCCGTTTCCGTATCGGATTGCCTCAATGAGTTTCCGAATGATACGTTTTCCGAGAACGAAATGGAGTGTCTCCGGTTTGAAGAACAGCGACTCAGAAAGACGGTTGAATCGACTTTCGGAAATCGTTCGCAAGGACAGTCGATCGAGGAGTTACCCAACGTCGGCGAAATGTGGGGCGATTTTGAGCTGCTTGGAATTCTTGGCGTTGGAGCATTTGCGAAAGTGTATTTGGCTCGACAGCACGGATTGGCTGGCCGACTCGTCGCATTGAAACTAACCTTTCGCCAAACGCATGAGTCGCATTGGCTGGCGACACTACAGCATTCTGCCATTGTGCCTATCTATTCAACGCATTGCATTGATCCAATTTACGGGATATGCATGCCTTTCCTAGGCAACACGACGCTAGCGGACTTGCTCCACGAGACTCCAAAATCAACAACCATTTCCAAAAGCCATTGGTGGTCTAAATCCAAGCGAAAGAGTTTGGATGGAGGCGGAGCTTTCCTGAGTACCATCCAACAACGACATGGCCAGATCGATACGATTATCGAGACTTTGGAAGCAATTTCAACCGGCGATGACCCGCCTCAATCGAGATCCGGCCATGGGAATCCACTCTCCAATTCCCCGGCATCGCAAAAATTGATTCAATGTGACTATGTTGATTCGATTTGTTGGATCGGGGCGCAACTGGCCGACGCACTCTCGTATGCCCATCGCAACGGTGTTATTCATTCCGATATTAAGCCAGCCAATGTTTTGGTAGCATTTGACGGTCAACCGCGACTGTTGGACTTCAATGTCTCCTATAAGAGTACAAGTGGCGGCATCGTTAGTATGGATTTGCCACTTGGTGGGACGCTACCATATATGTCGCCGGAGCATCGGCAAGCGTTGAATACGCCAGCGGTGGTCGATGCAAGGAGCGATGTTTATTCGCTGGGCGCAGTGCTCTTTGAAATGCTGACAGGAAGTCTTCCTCAGAAGTCGTCGGAAGCAGCGAATCCAAGCCGATGGAATGCCTCTGTCTCGCCCGCGATGTCCGCGATCATTCGCAAATGCGTGGAAGCGGATCCCAGTGCAAGGTATCAATCGGCCGATGCATTGCGGGACGATTTGACTGCACAGTTTCATCACGAGCCGCTAGTGCATCAGCCCGAACCCAGCCAGACTGAGCGATTGTCGAAATGGTGCCATCGACATCCTCGCGTGTCCTCATCCATTTCCATTGCTTCGTTGGCAACGATCCTTGTGGCTTTCCTGGTTGTTGGAGTGCTTGTGCGGCAAGTTGCTTTGAACGAGGCAGATTGGGTTCATCGAATCGATGTGCTCAGGGAGAGAATCCCAACTTCGATGGCCATGTTGACTTCATTGGATGCTGTTCCAGAGCTCGAACCTGAGGCTTCTATCGACCTCCAGCACACGTTTTCATTGGTGGCATCTGCGAGCTCGTTGTCAAAGCGGGTCGATCCACGATGGGAAAAGCGTGGAGGAGTTAGCGATGAAATGCGATCCGATCTTCGAATGCTCGCTTGGCTTACCAAGAAGCGGTCATGGCTGAAATCGCCTTCGATTCCCGTGGGCTTGGAAAGCGATGAAAGTTCAGGCGACGAACAAAGGCATGATGAACCAACGCAAAACATATTGAAACTAATCCAAGTAAGGAATTACAACGCCGCTATTGTTTTGCTGAAAAAGCGAATCGAACAAAATCCTCGAGACTACGTGGGTTGGTGGCTGCAAGGTGACTGTTGCTTTGCAAAGCAGGACTTCGTCAATGCCCAGCAAGCATATACGGTTTGCATCGCCTTGCAGCCCAATACGGCAATCGCATATCTCAACCGTGGCATGGCTCGATATTCTACCGACACGTATGAATCGGCTGCAAACGACTATGCCAAGGTTTCCGTACTCGCTCCGTCTTGGAGTTTGTCTCGCTTCAATCGAGCACTCGCATTGCAAAAGCTCGGACGAGTGGACGACGCGATCACTGAGTTGGACAAGGCTATTGAGTCGGGCTATGTGAACGTAAGTGTTTATCGACTCCGCGCGGATCTTTTTGCAGCAAAGGGTGAAACAGAAGCTGCGAAATTGGACTATTACAAAGCGCTGCAATGCGAGCCAAGAACGGACCAACATTGGGTGGATCGTGGCTTGATACGTCTCGGTTCGAATCCTGCATCTGCCGTTGAGGATTTTGAACAGGCATTGGTAGTAAACCCAAAATCGGTTGATGCACATCAGAAGCTCGCGTACGTGTATTCGGAACTGCTGAGCAATCCGGAGATGAGTCTCAAACACTCGAATAGTCTGGTCGAATTGGCGCCCTGGCAACCCACGCATGTAGCCGGTCGAGCGGTTTTGCACGCTCGTGCTGGGAGGACAGACGCAGCTATTGACGACCTAGGATTGCTTGAAACAATGAAATTGCAAGATCCAATGGTGAATTATCAGGTGGCATGCGGTTACAGTCTTCTGGCTGGCGCCGCGACGAAGCAAGGGAAAGACGCCATTGCCTTTTCCAAGCCAGCATTCCGTTTGCTGATTCGCTCTGTAGGAGCAGACCCAATCATACTATCCATAGCCATGACCGACCCAGACGTGCAGTGGATGCGTGAGCAACCGCAATTTCAGGAAATAGCAAAGGCCGTTACCACTCTCGAGTTGAAACCTCGGTAGTGACCAAACCATGTTCAAAAGAAAAAATCAAACGAAACGAATTCTCCGCTTAGAACGGCTTGAAAATCGAGATTTGTTTTCGCGGGATGAGGTAGCGTTCGTAGGCTTTGGCAGCTTGACCTTTAGTATCGCGCCCGACGGCACTCATGTCGGACGCGAAGTCAGCACTCTGCAAAGCGACTTCAATCAAGTTGCTCCCTCCGCTCAATGGCAACAGGCAATAGCTAGAGCGTTTCAGAAGTGGAGCGTTCATGCGAATATCAATATTGGCAACGTCGCTGACAACGGTGCGGCATCTGGAGTGTATGGACCAACGCGTGGCGACGAACGCTTTGGGGACATTCGCTTAACGGGCTTTGACTATGCGAAGGATTCGTTTGCAGAAGCCGTTTCGGAAAATTCTCGATCGGTAGGGACATGGGCTGGCGATATCTTTTTCAATACGGCGGTCGATTGGAAGGACACGAACTCAATCGAAGCTGCTGCGTTGCATGAGGTTGGTCATATTCTGGGGCTTGGACACAGCCAAGATCCAGCATCAGCCATGTATCTTCACGGTCCAAGCGGGACACTCGAATTGACTGTCCAAGACATTCAAAACCTTCAAGCCATTCATGGGGGCCGCAACCTGGATCCAAACGAAGGGGGCGATGGCAATGACACCATCGCGCGAGCTTCCGAAATCAAAGGGGGCGAAGATGACGAAACGGTTCTTGAAGGCTTTAACGGTAGCCAAGTTTGGATTCAGTATGGCGACCTTCACAGCGCAAGCGATCGTGACGTTTACGAAATCAAGACATCGATTAACTATTCTGGGCCGTTATCGGTGGAACTGCGAACATCCGGGTTGAGCCTCGCGAAACTGGGCGCTGAAATAACGGACCGCGACGGACGTATTCTTGCGCAAACCGAAATTTCAGGCGACTTCGGAGGAACTTCCGTGTTGACCTTGAATCAAACGACACCGGAGGGCAAGTATTATTTGCAGGTCCATGCAGGTGCCAACGTATTTTGGGCAACAGGGGACTATAGCATTACGATTGCTACGCCGAACCGGCTACATGTCGATGCAAATACTATTGCCGAATGGACCAGGAGCGCACATCGTTGGTACTACAACAGCGATCGGACGAAGGATGGTTTTTCTTACCAGTTGTTGCCAAGATCCAGCGAGGGCCCTGAAACCAACGATAGGCATACCGACGACACGATCGCGAGAAGCGTAAAAATGCCAATGGCGTTGTCGACTGCGTCGCGAACCGTACATCAAACTGTCGGGACTATCAGCGATTTGGTAGACGTCGACCACTATCGCGTAGCTGCCCCGAAGCAATTAAACGGGAAGAATGAACTAGTCATCGACTTAGAGTCCTTGCATGTGGGCGGATTGGTTCCGCAAGTCAGACTCTTTGATAAGGATGCGAGGGTTCTAAATCCTGAGGTACGAATTCAGGGATATGGCCAAACGCAACTTGTTTGGGCAAATGTACTTTCGGAACAAGAGTTTATAATCGAATTGAAAGCGGACAGTGTCAGCAATGAGTTCAAGACCGGTAGCTTCTCACTAACCGCTACTTTCTCGGAGCCGTCCAGTAAACCTGAATTGTTGATTTCCGGAAATGTTGGTGCTGGGGCCGGAAGTGTGGAACGAGAATGGTACGTTGCAAGGCCACAGCTATTCGGTTTTTCACTTGAGGGTACGACTTCCCTGCCCTCCATGGAAGGTCAGGTTTGGGTATCTGTATTCGATGATCAGAAAAGACTTGTATCCGGGTTGGTTGCGCCCCTAAACTCTTTGCGTTCAGCTCCTGGCTTATTCTTAAATCCTGGAAAATACTACTTTCAGATAGTGGCCGTTTCTAACGAGACGACCTCAGCGGATGTGTCGTTTCGATTGATGGTCGACCGACCGTCACGGCCCATTGGTCCACTTTTGGGGGGAACAAATGTGCAGCCGCTTTTCCTTTGCCCCGGTTCGACTACCGAGTATTGCTATCCAAATAATCCGACCCCGACAGTAACGACACAGCAGGTTGGGCCAAGTCCTACAATCCCATTGCCTGCACCATCGAACGGACCAGTCACGCCGAATCCAAGCTCATGGTATTGGAGCAATAACTTCCTGCCAACGAATCCGACGAATGCACTAGACGTAACGGGGAACGGTCCAGTTGACCCGTTGGACGTTTTGGTAATCATTAACGCCATCAATTCAATTGGAGTAGGCCCAATTCCAGCGCTGCCCGTATTCCTCGGGCACCTCGATACAAACGCCAATGGTATGGTCGACCCACTTGACGTATTGATTGTGATAAACTATCTGAATCGGTAGCGTATTCAGGGCAATTCGCTAAGCTCATTTCTGCCTTTAAATAAATTCTGCGGCAGGACTGGCCAAGAATTGTGTGTCCATTTGGCGGGACAATTGTAAGTATTGTCGCTCGGTCGGTGTCTAACTACTATTCCACGGTGGAGAACGTCTTCTTTCGGGTGATTCAGGGATTTTCGAAACGTGCTTCTGATGCCCGAAGTGACTTTATTGCATTCTAAGAATAAATCGAAGATCGCATTGAGCCCCGACCTCGAAGCAAGCCTGATTGAACGCCTCAAGCGGCAAGACTCAAATGCTTTCCAAGACCTAATCGACTTGCACGGCGATTCGATCCGGAATCTGGTTGGGCGGCTCATGGCGTTTGACCCTGAAATGGAAGACGCAATCCAAAATACATGGATTCAAGTTTGGCGGAAGATCGCCTCGTTTCGAAACGAATCGTCCCTCAAGACGTGGCTTACCCGTATAGCGATTCTGCAAACACGAAATCAACAGCGCTCCGTTCGGCGATGGATGCGTCGAGTACAGAATCGGTGGCAGGCGGAAAGTCCTGAGCGGAACGCAAAACCTCTGGGTGAACGCGAGGGAGACCCGCGATGGGATTTGGTGCAAGCAGCTATGAAACAGTTACCTTATCGAGATCGTGAAATTTTGGTGATGGTCTATTTGCAGGGTAACACCATTCAAGAAATTGCCCGCACCGTGAATGAAAAGGCAAACACACTTGAAGTGCGACTGCACCGAGCGAAAAAACTTTTGAAAAAAACAATCGAAGGGGCGACATCCAAACTATGAACGAGTCGCGGCAATCAGAACATACTCCATCGTCGATTTCGGACGAAGAGTTGATCCGAGAACTAGAATTCTGGGGTGAAGGTAAGCACGTTGATTCGCGTTACAGCGCACTCGCGATTCAACGTCAAGCTCATGACAAAAGTCGCAAGTCACTCCGATTGACAATGGTCGCCAGCTTCCTAGTTGCAGCAACCCTCCTGTCAACGGCCTGGGTTACGAATTGGCGGCGTCAGGACGCGCAGCAAAAAGATGCACAGACAAGTGAAACCGCAATGGAAAAAACTCCAACCGATTTAGATCTCGAACTCCTTCTGCAATCCATTGAACAGCGAACTCGAGACATAGACGCCCGAATCGAAGATCTAAATTCTCGACGAGAGCAACAACAACTTGCAGCGAGTGAAATCCAGGATCTCAATGCAAGATTGCTGTATTACAAACGGGTTGCTTTCCGCAACGCAGTCGTACTCAATCAAGTTCCTTAATTACCGTAAAAGGCAAACACATGAATCGAATTAATGGTTACAGATCCCTTTCCCTCGGATTAGGACTTCGATCGCGAATCGTCATCCTTGCCTTGTGCGCTTTGACCTTTCATGCGAGGAATTTACTTGGACAAGGTGAAAAAGGCTATGAATCTTTGCTCATTTCCGATACGTCGATTCCCGATCTACTTGCCTTGGCGAAAACGGATGCGGTCAAAGAAAATTCGATCAAGCTCCTGCTCAAGATAAAGAAAGACTCATTGGAGGGCCGTTTGATGCAAGCCGAGTTGAACATGAAACAACTAAAGGTTCGGAAGAACGTAGCGGCGAATACTCGCGATCATCATCGCAAATTGATTGACGCAATCGTGCAGCAAACGCAAGATAAGTCAACGGTCGTCCCGAGTTCAAGAGCTGCAGCCGAACAACTTTTAATTGCAGCACAATTGGAATTGCAGAGGGTCTCCTGGGATTTGGCTGGGGAAGTCGTGTTGTTGGAAAGTACGGAAAAATTAAGAAACGCGGAATCCAAAACAGGGGTCTTTGAACGACAATTAGCGAAACTTGAGTCCAAGAGTATTGAAGAAGATCTTCAATCCGCCGAGAAAGATCTTCAACGCGTAGAATTGCTCGATAAGAGAGGGGCGATGAGTGCGGATGAGGTTGCGAAGTTTAGACTGTCGTTCTCAAAAGCAAAGAATTCCTTAGCGATGCATCAATTGCGAAGCCAACTCGCAGAAGCAAAGGACATCGCTTTGAAAGACGCACAAAGCGTCGAGGCCGAAACCCAAATCCGGAGACTAACCGCCCGTAAGGGCCAGATCGAGGAATATATCCGGGAACTGTTCACCGCAATGAAAGACCTCACTCGTCGTGAAGAACTATTGAAGAGCGTAGATCTTAAGGAGCAATACCTCGCAACACTTTTAAACTTGGAAGTAGATTTGGAAACCAAAACAGATGAAATCGAAGGACTCTTGCAATTCCTCAATCCAGAAAAAGACAACGAGGATAATAAGAAATGAATTCTTATTCGGGTACTGGACAAAATGGCTGAAGCGGTTTTGGAAAGCGTTCTGGGGGTGCATGGATCGGTGCCTCACGACTAGGCTGAAAGGAAGGTCGAGTGTCGGGCAACGGGGCGGGCGCAGGTACTCGCACCGGCCCAGGCTCTCGCTCTCGTTGTGGCAATGGAACGGTACGCTTGGGGTTTGGGGGCGCGTTTGGTTCCTTGACAGGCGCTGTTGATTGTATTTGCATCATGATTCCACCGAAATCCCAGCCTAGCGAAAGGTTATTACTCGATTCCCAAACTGGCTCGTGGATAAAAACGAAGATCGCGAATCTTGCCGCTCTCATCGTGAACGCGTGGGAAGATTGCGGTCATCCAAAACAATTCGTCATCGCTTGCCATTCTCCCTTTTGACAGTTCGACACGATGTCCCTCCACGTGTGCGGACATATCGAATGTGTCAATGTAGACGTCCAATTCAGGTTGGGAACCAATTTGAGTCGCATCGCAAACAACTAAGATCGGAAAGTCTTCGCGACGCGCTACGGGATTCTCGTTCATCGCGTGCCACTCATAAGCCTGTACCAACATACGAATGGCGTTTCGATTCACGATCGGCTCCGAACTTTCCTCCAAATGAAGCTGACGTTGTTCCGCAGGAGCCGACTGCATCGAATCGTCATATTGTATGCTGTCATCAATGTGGCGCGTTGAGACGAGCCAACTTGACTTAGGTGGTAGCGGTGGTTGCGTTCCACCCACTGCAAGATCTCTTTATTGTGCGCATCCGTTTTTTGCCGAATCGCATTCGCCGAGCTGCGCAGTTCGCTTGGAGTTGAAAGAGTGGCGAATTGATGCAAATGGCCTTCGAAACCCGACAAAATGGCGGAAATCCCCCCTACGTCTATGGCTTTGTCCTTGATCATTGGATGCTCTAAAAAGTTCTGAGGGCTTTGCAGTTGTGCATTGAGGTCCGGACGACGCGGGTCGAATCCAACAAAATCGGCATGGGGGATTTGTGTCTTGGAAAGCAACTTGGCCACTCCCTGATTAGGTACCAAGTAGGCTACTTCCTGAAATGGATTGCGAAAATGATCGTTAAACACAAGGAGCGAATAGTGTTCCCCATTGCCGGAAGGAAGCAAATAGTCGCGGTGCTTGCACGAAATAATCAGGCAGCCGCGCAGGACAAATTCCGCTTCATCAAAGCGATCCATTGCCTCCGCTAACGTGGGAGAAGGACTGTCGCTTGACGTTTTCGAGTGGCTTGCGAGTCGCGTCAGCCAGCAACCATTTTAATGCCGGAAATTCTGCCTTGAACAGTTCCACAAACTCACCTTGGTATCGAGAAGCAGAAAATGTAGGTTGCTTAACAGTGGCGTAAGCTTCCAGCTTGCGACGAATCCAGGATGGCAAACGAGCGGCACCAATTATTATACCGGGAGGGAGAGGCTCCTGCCGAATCAACGCCAAGCTCGGCAGGAGCCTCGCTCTCCGATTGAAACCCGTGGCAGGTAGTTATTGGTCCGCCGTTCGCCTTAACGTACGCTCTGCCTTTAGGCGAGCGGCAGAGTGAAGTACCCCAACCCGAAGTGTAAGCGAGGGCCAATTTCGTAGGTCCCTCACTTACGTATCGGGTTATAATGGGAAGTTTTCACATCGCCGCTCGCCTTGATAGCATACACGACGGGCTCTGGTTGCGAAACTGCTTACTCGAATCAACCTTCCCCACCTGATTCTTTGATCACGAACCGGGCCTGTAGTTTGGCGACCTCGTGAGCTAGGCCCGCTTGTTCCACACTTTTGAGCACTTCGGCGAAGTCCTTGTATGCGTCGGGGGCTTCGTCGACTGGATAGTTACGGCAGTTGCTGATCACGTCCGCAACTTCCAAGGATGTTTTGACACTTCTGGCATCCAGCGTGGCTTTCGCTTGAGTGCGGCTCATTCGACGACCGGCCCCATGGTTGACGCTAAAAGCAGTGCGGCTCGCGCCAGGTTTGGCCACCATGACCGAAGAACCATCTCGCGGATTTCCCGGCAAAAGAATCGGATGCCCTGTTTCAAAAAAGGGGGTCCCAATGAGCTCCTCGTGCTTAGCAGGGAAAGCCCGTGTCGCTCCCTTGCGATGAACCCAGTTGGATTCGCCATCAAGTCGCTCGCGCCGCACGATGTTGTGGCTGATGTAATAAACCAACTCGCCACTCATCCCGGGAATCACTTTGTTGAACGCTTCCAAAACGATCGCATTGATGATGAGATGGTTCACTGTCGCGAAGTTGGCACCCAACGCCATGTCCATGAGATATTCGTCCGCTTCGGGTGTTCCAAACTCGGCATAAACCAACTGAGCATCACCGTTTGGATAAGCTCGCCCCCGTTTGCGAAACTTGGTTTTGAGGGAATAGAATTGATTTGTTGCCAAGGCATGACCCAGTCCTCGCGATCCGCAATGCGACAAAAAAGCAACGTGCCCGTCTCGCAATCCAAACGCTTGGGCGAGCGACTTAGCCTCCTCCGTCTCTGCGACCCGAACAACCTCGCATTCGCCAAAGTGATTGCCCCCGCCATAAGAGCCCAACTGCTTGCACTTGTCACTAAAGTCCTTGATCGCATTCTGACGAATTAACTTGTGAAGCCGATGCGCTAGCCGTTCATGGTCGCCATCGGTGGACGTGTGTTGAGCGTCTTCGCAGCGATCCAACCAAGCTGCTGGAATACCAAAATGCTTAAGAACTTTTTTGGAGCCGCCATGCACCGCGGCTTCGAATCCGGACTCTTCGTTGATTGGTCGGCCCCGAGCCACCTTTCGCTTGGTAGCCAATCTGGCTTCAATTTCGCGTATCAAGTGCCTCCGAATGGTGGGGTCCGCGATGGCTTCCTCAGGGACATCCGTTTGCAACAAACTCATCGAACATTTGATGTCGACGCCGACCGGACTGGGATAGATGTGCGTCGGCGAGACGAGGACGCTGCCGATGGGAACACCGTATCCCCAATGAGCATCTGGGTTTAAGATAAATCGGCTAACGCCGGGAGAACTTGCGGCCGCAATGGCTTGTACCAGACAGCTGTGCCCAAACGATTCCCGAATGGCAGGGGAACCGACCACTTCGATGTGAGGACAATTTTCGCCAAGCTCGATTTGCCCGGTGGCTTCGCCGGTGATTCGAATGAATCCGGACGGGTCCAGCTCACCGACTTGGTTGTCGGGACTAAGGTTGTCGGTGGAACACACCGCGTGGGGCGATGCTACCGGTTTTGTGTTTTTTAAATCGATTTGTATGTTCATGTTCAGCAGGGACACGCGTGACCGAAAAAGGTTCTCCTTTCGAATCTTCTCGGTTAACGCCACCGACTGGTTCCCGGGCCAAGGGCCCAATCATTTACCTAGCCCAGGCCAACTGCCTGGGTGACACGCAAACACGAGACTAGTTAGGGCTGAAGGCCCGGCAATTCGTCAAACTGCCGGGCCTTCGGCCCTACCATAATTGCGTTTCGCCTAGACCCAGGCCGTTGGCCTGGGCTAGGCAAACAGCCGGGCCTTCGGCCCTAAGCACAATAGTGCAACTTCAAAAATTACGCATCGGATTGTGAATGTTTCGCACGAAAAAGGTTCTACTTTACGACAAAATTAACCATTCTTCCTGGGACCACAATGGCTTTGACGATCTGCTTTCCGTCTAACCATTCGGCAAGCTTTTCGTGGTTGCGAGCCGCATGTTCCAATTGCTCCGAGTTGCTGTCAGCAGGAACAATGAGCTTGGCTCGTAGCTTGCCATTGATTTGCAGCGGAACTTCGATCTCACTCAGGCGTGTAAGCGCTTCGTCGTAGCTCGGCCACGGTTGGTAGGCTAGCGTTTGCGTGTGCCCCAACGATTGCCAAAGCTCTTCGGCCATATGCGGCGCATAGGGTGACAGCAATAAAACCAATGACTCCATACCCTGCTTAGGCCGGACCGATTCTTTGGTAAAGAAGTTTACGAACTCCATCATGCGAGCGATGGCCGTGTTGAAACTGAGCGACTCAATGTCTCGCGTAACCGCCATGATCGTACTATGAATGACCCTGTTCTGTTCGGTGGTTGGCTCAACGTGTTGAATGGAGTCGACCAATCGATTTTCCTCCGAGTGGGAATCGATCATCAATCGCCAAACGCGATCGAGGAAGTTTCGGACTCCGTTGACGCCGGTCGTGCTCCAAGGCTTGGTCGCTTCCAGCGGACCCATGAACATTTCATAGAGCCGCAGTGAATCTGCTCCATATTCGGATACCACCGAATCCGGATTTACGACGTTCCCACGAGCTTTCGACATCTTGTGAGCACGGCTATCAATCCGAATGGCTGGGTCGGCAGCCAAGACGAAATTGTCTCCAACCTTAGTCACGGCACTGTCCGCTACGGAGACTTGATTGAGCACTTCTTTGGTGATGGCGTGCACGTAGCCCGTGTCCCCTTTTTCGGTCTGAGCAGTGCTGATCCATTTTCCTTCGCTCGTTTGGAAGCCCGTGAACTCAACTTCACCAAGGATCATCCCTTGGTTGACCAGTTTATGAAAAGGTTCGGTGTGCGAAACGTAGCCGCGGTCGTAAAGGACTTTGTGCCAAAACCGGGCATAAAGCAAGTGCAAGACGGCATGCTCAGCGCCACCGATGTACAAGTCGACCGGCATCCAAGCCTTCTCCTTTTCGCGATCGACGATTGTCGAGGCGTTTTTGGGGTCAATGAAGCGCAAGTAGTACCAACACGAGCCGGCCCATTGGGGCATGGTGTTGGTCTCGCGTCGATAGCGTTTTCCGTCGATGGTCACATACAACCAACTGTCGTCGGCTTTGGCGAGCGGCGGCTCCGGCCTGCCGTGCGGTTTGTAGTCTTCCAATTGAGGCAGATCGACCGGCAGATCTTGGACATCCACTGCCCGGATGATGCCGGTCGGTTTGCCGGCCGGATCCAGCTCGTGCAAGATCGGGAACGGCTCGCCCCAAAAGCGTTGACGACTAAAAAGCCAGTCTCGCAATTTGTAATTGATTGCCTGCCTGGCGATCCCACTGGCGGTCAATTCCGAAATCATCTTTTCTTTGGCTTCTTCGGTACCGAGCCCATCGAGCGAGCCGCTGTTCATGGCTAAACCATCGCCGGTAAAACACATGTCCCCACGCAATATCTTGTCAAAATCCGGTTCGTTCGACTTGGGAGCAACAACGCATTCGATAGGTAGCTTGAATGCTCTGGCAAACTCAAAGTCGCGATCATCATGGGCTGGCACGGCCATAATCGCGCCGGTACCGTAACCGATCAGAACATAGTCTGCGATCCAAATTGGAATCGGCTTGAGCGTGACCGGATTGATGGCGTAGGCGCCGGTAAAAACCCCGGTTTTCTTTTTGTCGCCATCGGTTCGGTCTCGATCGCTCTTGAACGCGGCAGCATCGCAGTACTGTTTGACAACTGCTGCTTGATCCGGTGTCGTGATGGACCGAACAACTGGATGCTCCGGAGAAACGACCATGTAGGTTGCGCCGAATAGCGTGTCCGGCCGCGTGGTGTAAATACGGAGTACATTCTCAGGGATGTTGTCCGGATAGGGCTGGCCAACGCGGCTCGCTTGCCACTGTGGGAACTCCGACTCGGCAAGTATTGGGAAGTCGACTTCCGCACCTGTGCTCCGACCAATCCAATCCGATTGCAGTTTCTTGATGCCAGGCGTCCAATCGAGCCCTTCTAAGTCGCCGATCAGTCGATCGCCGTAGGCCGTAATACGGAGCATCCATTGCCGCAAAGGCATGCGTTGAACGGGGTGATTGCCGCGTTCGCTTTTGCCGTCGATGACTTCTTCATTGGCCAAGACGGTTCCTAAACCAGGGCACCAATTGACGAGCGCTTCGTCTTGATAAGCCAGTCGGTGTTTGTCGCGGTACAGCGAGACCGCATCCGCTCCCTGGGACGCAACATTCTCTGGGATCGGTAGTTCCGCAATGGGGCGTCCACGCTGTTGATCGAGATCAAACCAAGTATCGAAAAGGAGCAAAAAGATCCACTGCGTCCATCGAAAATACTCGCGATCGGTAGTCGCCAAGCAGCGTTCCCAATCGTACGAAAAACCGAGCATTTTCAACTGGCGAGTAAAGTTTGCGATATTCTGTTCGGTGCTAACTCTCGGTGGCGTATTGGTCCGAATCGCATATTCCTCGGCAGGCAATCCGAAGGCATCGTAGCCCATCGGGTGAAGCACCGATTTGCCCCGCATTCGCCAGTATCGCGATTGAATATCGGTGGCCGTGTAACCCTCGGGGTGCCCAACGTGGAGTCCCGCTCCGCTTGGATAAGGGAACATGTCTAAAATGTAGACTTTATCGCCATCAGGCATTTCTGGAGTGCGGAACGTTTTGTTGCTTTCCCAATACGATTGCCATTTTGGTTCGATAACAGCGGGGTTGTAACGTGGCATCGGCGATGAGGGTTGAGGGTTGAGGGTTGAGGGTTGTTAGTTGTTAGTTGTTAGTTGGCAGTGGGCAGTGGGCAGTGGGCAACGCCGTGAAGGACTTTTTCGAGTCGGATTGTCCGGCTCGGGCTTGCCCCGACCGGACACCGTTTTGGTGTCCTACGTACTCGGATCGAAACGAAAACACTTCCGCTCCCTATAGCTTAGTCCGCTTTTGGCGGACTAAGCTATAGGGAGCGGGAGCTACGGAACTTGCTGACTATTAGTACACCAAAACAGGGTTGCGGGGGGGCGAGCCCCCACGTAACCCAACGTTTCCGCTGCATAAAATCCTTCACGGCGTTGGGGCAGTTGGCAGTTGGCGATCCACTTACGCCTTACGCCTTACGCCTTACACCTTACACCTTACACCTTAAGCCTTAAGCCTTACGCCGAGTGGATCGCTCGGTTGTCGACGGCCAGGGCGGCTTCGTGCATGGTTTCCGCGAGGGTTGGGTGCGCGTGGCAGGAACGCGCGATGTCTTCGCTGCTGGCCCCAAATTCAATCGAGATGGCTGCTTCGGCGATAAGGTCCCCTGCTCGGGCGCCGATGATATGAACTCCTAAAACACGATCCGTCTTGGCATCTGCAAGGATCTTTACGCGTCCCTCGATTTCTCCGAGCGTGCGGGCACGTCCATTCGCGCCATAGGCACTGACGCCCTTTTTGAATTCGATACCCGCTTCCTTGAGTTGTTCCTCTGTTTTACCGACGGTAGCGATTTCTGGGTGCGTGTAAACGATGGCTGGAATGCAGTCGTAATTGAAATGGGAATGGATCCCCGCGATTTTTTCCATGCATACGACGGCTTCCTCCATGGCTTTGTGCGCGAGCATCGCACCGCCAATGAGGTCTCCTAGGGCGTAGATGCCAGGTGTTGACGTTTGGTAGTTGGAATCGACGGTCACAAAGCCTCGTTTGTCGGTTGCGATACCTGCGGTTTCCAGCCCGATACCAACTGAGTTTGGGACACGACCGGCAGCCAATAGAACTCGGTCACATACGATAGGTTCAGTCCCTTTGCAACGAACGACGCATTTTCCGTTTTCAACGCGGGCACTTTCGACCCACGAGTTGAGACGGAATTCGATTCCTTGACGGCTGAAAATTCGGAATGCGAGTTGGCTCAATTCTTGATCCATGCCTGGAAGCATCCGGTCCATGGCCTCCAACACGATTACTTTGCTGCCTAACCGGTTCCAAACACTCCCCAATTCCAGGCCAATGTAGCCGCCTCCGATAACTGTCAGGTGTTCTGGGACCGTTGGATAGGCGAGTGCCGCTGTGCTATTTCCGATCAAGTCGCCATCTTCCTCCACGCCTCGCATGGTAGCAGGACGGGAGCCAGTGGCTAGAATAATGTGTTTGGCTTTGAGAAGTACGGTTTCATCCCCAATTTGGGCAATGATCGAGTTCGCGTCGCGAAGCTGGCCTTTACCACGGTACGGCGTGACTTTGTTCTTTTTGAAGAGCAAATCGATGCCACCGGTGAGAGTTTGGACCACTTGATCCTTGCGTTTCATCATGGTTGCAAGGTCAAGTTGCACGTTGCCAACGACGATTCCGTGGTTGGACAATCCGCCCTTGGCGTCGTGGTAAAGGTGGCTAGATTCCAGAAGAGCTTTGCTTGGGATGCAACCTATTCGTAGGCATGTCCCGCCAAACTTGGGGTTTTCATCGATGCAAGCTGCATTCAACCCTAGCTGAGCAGCACGAATGGCGGCCACGTACCCCCCTGGACCCCCGCCCAAGACCACAACATCATGCTCAACCGTTTTCATGGACAACTCTAATTTGAGATCGATTTCGAATAATAAGCAGACGACTGCGAAACACTATCTTACCTTTTAACCAAAAGCTTACCGGTCTTGCATTAAATTCCAAGGTCAATGGGTGGTCAAGGTTGCACACGAAGTGATTACACTAGCGTTCGCTATGATTTCCAAACGAATAGACAGACTGGTGGAATGGACCAAGTGGCCGGCAGCATTCCTCGCCGTTTTGACGCTTCCATTGACTTTCTACGCTTGGTGGCTGCTGTTTTTTCAGGTCCAAACGTACCCTGGCTATGCGTTGATGTTCGCGATTGGGGTAGGGCTTTTCGTGTTTTTGGCTCGAACAACCCTAGCTCAAACTGCATTTGTGCGTCGATTTGTGGAGCTGGAACGGGATCTCACCCAATCGGTGTTGGCATTCGCCATGCTTCATCCGGTCATTGGCTACGGGGCCAATCAAAACAAGGGTTCGCGTGTCCGGTGGCTTGGCCGAGGCAATTGGATCATGCTGGCCGCCCCCTATTTCGTTCCAACCGCAACCATCCTACTTTGGCTCGTTTCACTGATCCTTTTTCAATCGCTTCGGTCTCTCGTACTTGGGTTCGGCATTGGCTACCACGTTACCGCAGTGGCGATTCAATGCCGAACAGGAACGAGCGAGATTCGCCGATTAGGCCGCCGATTTTGCTGGATGTTTTTGCCTGCGATGAATTTCCTAGTTGCCGGTCTAGTCGCTGCCTACGCCCTGAACGGGTTTAGCGGCATGGGGGATTTTTTTTACGACTGGATGGGCTCGCCAAGAATGCTCCTGAATTGGCTGTGGGGGATCTGGTTTCCAATCGATACCGCGATTCATTGAAGCGAAGACTCATGACTACGTCATCGTCCGCTTCTCACTCGTCATTTCTTGTTCCGAGAAAAATGCGATGATCGCGGTTCAACGATTTTGGTTCTCAACAGCGTTTCCTTTAACGCACAGCTCTTTGCGACGAGTTCTATTGTTGGACGTATAGTACAATGAAAAGTCTGCTTCTATCGGGCCAGGCGTTCTGGGAGACTTAAACTGTACCGTTAGCCTCTTTGACTCGCCGGGCTCCAACTTAAATGACTCGAAGCCTACCTCTTCAACGCAACCAAGACCGCAACTTCCTCGAATTCCTACGATCTGAGCTGCACCGAAAAAACTCGGGTTATGAACATTGAAAGAAAGCTCTCTTACCTCGCCAAGTGGAAAGTTGCTGAGGATAAGTTCTGACGGCGTCGATCACAAGTCGGGCCGGAGCTAGTTTGCTAGCGAAATCATTGGGGTCAATTTGATCGAGCTGACTATTCTTAAATGTCCAGCTTGAATCTC
>JAYTVM010000218.1:0-1824 GCA_043743995.1 Pirellula sp.
TATCCCTTGTTGGCAAATTAATATCCCCTGTTTGTCTTCCCCGCGCCAACAAGGGATATTTCTTTTATCCCCTGTTGACCCGTCATGTGGCCACCCGTGGAGAGCCCCCCATCGTGGTTGGCTCATTGCGCATGCATTCGGACTAATTTATGGTTCGGGTAGTTGACTGGCTCTGGAGCTGTTGCTTATAAAAAACTCCCGTTCATTTCTTTCGCCGAACGGCTGTGCCGAGCGAAGTGCGCTTGTGGCCGCGCGGGTTGTAAATAGGTTTAGGTAGGCATTTAGGAGGTTGCACGATGAATTCTCAGCGCAGTTCCTTTGTCGAAGACAAGGACGAAAAGTATGCTCATATCTGGTTCGCGAGCTTCTGCAAATTTCACAAAATCCCCGATAACGAGTCGCAGCGGTGGGATTTTGATAATGAACATGTCAAAACGTTCCTTCGTGATAAACGCGCGAAAAAAATGCCAACTTCGAAACGGCTTATGATCGTTCATGGACTGATCTGGTACCGCAATCATGTTCGCCGTTCGCGTACTCCACGCTTAGAAGATTTGCGAACCATCTTGCAAGCGGCCGTCATCGATGAGACTTTCCAGCAGCAAGATCGGACAATCGAAGAGGTTGTGGGGAAAATCGATCCGAAGGAAGCAGACGTCATTCAGGCAATGCGGCGCGCACTGCGGGTGAACAACAAAGAGTGGAACACGGAAAAAGCATACGTAGGTAAGGTCCGCGCATTTATGGCAGACCGTGGCCTAAAAAGCTTGGCTGACTTTGAATCGATTGGGGCCATGGACGTCGAGGCACATTTGACGGATCTGGTCGTCGACGGTGACATTGCAGTTTCCACTCAGAATCAAGCCTTCTCGGCACTTTTGTTCTTGTTTCGGCATGTTCTGCAAAGAGATTTCGGCCGGATCGAGGCCATGAGGTCGAACAAGGCAGCTTATATTCCTACGGTGATGAGCAAGCCTGAAGTAGTGCGAGTGCTCAGCTTTTTCACTGGCGTCTACCTCATCATTGCTCAAATTCTCTACGGCTGCGGGATGCGGATCAGCGAATGCTTGCGGTTGCGTGTCAAGGACATTGACTTCGATCAAATGTTGATCGAGATTCACAACTCCAAAGGAAATAAGAGCCGATTTGCTCCTTTGCCCAAGCAGTTGGTGGAACCACTAAGGCGATTGGTGAAGCGACGCGAGGAACTTCATCAACGGGACGAGGCCAATGGAGTTGCGTCGGTTTGGTTACCGAATGCGCTTGCGAGCAAGTATCCCAACGCGCATCGGGAGTTCAAGTGGCAGTTCCTCTTTGCATCTGCGCGTTTTTCGAAAGACCCCAAGACAGGCAAACGGCATCGGCATCATTTGCAGACTGAGACTTTTGCCGCCCAATTGAAAATTGCGGTCGAGAAGGCAGTTGTTCACAAGCATGTGACGTCGCACACATTTCGACATTCGTTTGCTACCCATTTATTGCAAGACGGGACCGATATTCGAACGATTCAAGAGTTACTTGGGCATAGCGACATAGCGACGACGATGATTTATACGCACGTGCTGGCTAGGCCTGATGTTCGGGTGGTTAGTCCGCTGGATCGGCTTGTGGGAAATGAAGCGGTGGGAAATGGGGCGGTGGGAGCGGTTTCGCAGGTTGAGGAATTGCGGGGTAAGGAGTTGCAGGGTAAGGAGTCACGGCACGGAGTGCCGTGCTACACTGATGCACCTGAGGGTTTGGTTTCGCGCGAGACGGAAGCGGTAACGGCACGGAGTGCCGTGGTACACTCGACGAATGATTTGTTGACGGTTGCGGTGGATAGAA
>JAYTVM010000219.1:0-76165 GCA_043743995.1 Pirellula sp.
CGAGTCCCTGGCGACTGGACTCGTAGCCTCGTCCACTACGACACTAATTAATCGCACGATGCTTAGTCTATAAAGATTGGTGGCAGCGATTCCGCACTAGGGTCACTTCCCTTCCCGACATAGGTGGTGATCCGTGAGCAGTGTCAAATGTCGCACTTTCTAGACGCAGAGTCTGGAAAAAAATCCGACTTTGGTTGAAACTCTCGACTCGCTGTGGGATACTTCGAGGTTGCGGATCTTCGGGTCCGGGAAAAAGCGGTTTCGATCATAAGTCGGGCTTAACCGGACGCTAGCGCGTTCCGGCTGATTAGCCGAAGGGCGCTAGCCCACGGTTTGCTGCCCATATTGTGATCGACGCCGAAAAAGCCACTTCTCAACACGGTAGCCAAGACATGCAGCAAAGCTTACTTTGCCAATCTCGAAATTTCCTTCGGTTTGTTCTGACACTGTTTCTCTTTCCCCACTTTGTTTATGGACAAGACGACGTTTTTGAAGCGGCCCCTGCAGCAGTTCAGGTCCCGCGAGCAAATGACCCTGTGCTAGTCTACGCAAAACGCTACCTCAACGTCAGACGCGGGTTGATCAAGCGAACGTGCGAACTGAACGAGGACGAAAAGAAAAACCTAGACTCCATCGAAGAGGTTTGGTTCAACCAGGAGCTTGCGAAAGGAGCTCAGAAAGGTGGAATTGTAGAAAATGGCGTCGCAATGCTTTTGGGGCGTCCCGCACAAGTCGATGTGAACGACGCGCCAGGCAAGGTAAAGAGGCTTCAGAGTCTGTTGGACAAGAAGCTTTTCGAACTTCTTAGCATTGAACATCGCACGCAAGTCCAAGCGGCAATCGAAGAAATGGAACGGTTTGAATGCGAAGCCAATGCGCAGGTCCTGGTGTCAAAAATGGATGAGATGTTCGTACTCTCCACCGAACAACGCGATTTACTCGAACCCAAGCTCGCCGCTTGGCTCAAGGGCAAGTCACTCCACATGCAGCTCTATATGCAAAACCGAAATTACCTGCCGAATATCCCGGTTGATATCGTTCAAAAAGTGCTGACCTCAGAGCAACGACAACGTTTTGCTGTAACGAGAAAGACCGATCAGGACTACTTGACGTATCAGATCCAAATGTTTCAGCACCAACCCCAACTAGGCGATCATGACTACTAAGGCGAGCGGCAGATTGGGAACGACCAAAAGTAGAATGGGACCAATGTCCCGATCCTTTGCTTGGAAGGGACAAATGGTCCCATCTTACCCTCCTTTCATCCGGTATCTTTCACACTGCCGCTCGCCTAAAGCAAAATCGCCTTTCCCTAGCGATCGTTTTCGAACGGCAGTGACAGTGTTCTTCGCATGGCTTTGTTGCTCGTCGATCACTCCAGCAATCGTATTTGCGCAACCGGGTGTGGAACGAAACTTTTTTCAACAATACATTCTGCAACAGAAAACAGAGAAGGTATTTCGCGATGAGGTTGTTGCGCGAAGTCACGATACCGTTGAGCGTGTGAAACAGGTTTGCCAGCTTGAGCCAGCCCAACTCGAAAAGCTACAGCTCGCAGCCGAAGGAGATGTTACTCGCTTTTTTCGCGAATACGAACGCGTGAAAATGGAACTCGCGGGGTTCAAGGTCAATGATGCCCAGGCCTTTCAGCGCGCATGGCCAATCGTGATGCCGCTAAATCAAAGGATCCAACAGAAAATCTTCGACGAAAACTCGTTGTGTCAATCCGTTGTCAAGGCAGTATTGAACGAGAGTCAGCGGAAGCAGTTTGAGACCGCCGAAGCGAAGAGACGTGCATATGAGCACGAGGCCAATTGCAAATCGACAATCGCCGAACTCAATAAAGAGATTCCATTTACTAGCGCGCAGCGAGCGAAGCTGCTTGAGATCATGCTATCAGTTCCGCCACCTAAGAAGTCGCATCCGCAATTGGCGAGCATCCTCGGGATGATCATTCTTAAAAAAGTGAGCAAGCAAATTGAAATGGAATCAGGCCTGGACAAAAAACAACTTGATCATCTTCTTGCTTTACTGCAGCGAGTCCGCGGAATGGAAGGCAACTTCCAGTGGTAGGCAATTACGAGTCGCATCCGATAAAATTACCGTTTCGCCGGCAAACTACTTGGTTTGCTTGCATCTTTGCAATGGTTGCGATGGCCATCTGCCCCCTTAGTCAAACTGTAGGGCAAATGTGGAAAGTTCGTCTCGACGATGGCAGTAGCATATCTGGGCAACTGGTGTCGTCTGGCTACGATAACCGCGTCGGAATTCAAGGCGGAGGTTTCAAGTCACCCTTTGACTTTGACGCATTTGCCATTCTTTCGTTGTCCCGTGTGGTCTCCAAGACTGAGGTTGCGCAAGAACAACAGCCCATCCTCCTTCAATTTGAACTCGTCGATGGCGCGAGATTTCTTGGCAAAATTGGTTCGCTCGATCCAGAACAAATAGTGATCGACTCTCCTGCATTGGGAAAGTTGAGTCTTGACCGCACAAGACTCCGATCGATTTCCAAAAGTGACAACCTCGGTGAGCTGCTATACAACGGCCCCTCGGATATTGATCGTTGGTCCGCAGGCAAGAGTAAAGATTCGACAACTTCCATCGACTCGTCCAGTCTTTCGTCGATTGCAGGTGGCGTTACGGTAGCAACCAACCTTCAACTGCCAGATCAAGCCCACATCTTTTTGGAATTGTCATGGCGAGATGGGCCAAATTTTGTCATCGTGTTGGGGACGACTCAGGTGAATTTGCCAACACGAATCGAAGAAGCAAAGGCGTCCGCTCGACTGGAAGTATGGAATGGTAAACTTGTACTTGTTCGCGAGACAGACGTCGCGATTGACTTCGTTCCATTGCTAGACCTCACGAATTCCAGCATGAAAAGAGTCCAGATCAATATCCACCTCGATCAACGCAACGGCGAAATTCTAGCAACGGACGAAGTTGGTCGGCAATTGGGAGAAATACGAGTACAAGCGAATCGGCCAAATGTCGGAACTTGTATCCACATCTCAAACTATGGTGGCTCATTGTCCTTGGACCAGCTCCAGGTTCGGAAGTGGAGTGCGTTTCTCACTAAGACTGTTGTCGAGAAAGACGTGGTCGTCTTGAAAAATGGTCGAAAGGTTTTGGGCAGTCTTGTTGGATGGGATTCAACCGATAGGAAGTTCTTGTTGGCAACCTCCAACGGCAATCAAACAACCATCGAGCCCAACGACTTAGCGCTAATGACTCTTTTACCCTCTGAAGGTGAGCCACGAAATCAAACTGTTCAAAACCGAGATTTAGGATTGGCAGGATACGTTAATGTTGTACTTTCGGACCAGAGTCGATTCAGAGCTAAATTCCTCGCTTCATCAACCGATCGATTGAAACTTGAGATCGCTGGTATACCAGGCAACTTCGAGGTCCCTTGCGCCCAGATTGCGTCCATATTCGCAACGAGAAGGAACGATGACCGCATTTCCAATTCGGGAAACAACGACGAGTCGATTGGTAAGACGGGAGTCATGAAGATCGATGAGACCGTACTATCAGGTCGATTGGCGATCAATGGTGAAGGTAACGGATCGTCTGCGTTGGTCTGGCATCCGACTGTTAGCCGAAATGCGAGCAGCCTAGTTGAGGGAACCAATGGCTCGATCCTTTTTCAAAAAGAGGTTTCCGAACAAGCCCAAGCAAAGGCAACGAAGACGGTTGGTACCAGGCCCAACGACACACTACTTTATATAGGAGGCAGAAAGAAGAGTAGCGACTCGGAGGCCTACCAACTAGCGTTTGAAAATGGTGATGTCATCGAAGGAAAGGTTCTCCAAATTGATGAAAAGGGAGTCAAGTTTGAGTCGAACCAAACCAATTGTCAATTGGCTTCTCACGAGCAGATTCAATCGATTAGCCTTGTTCCGATAGCTACGAAAAACGATCTCAATTCTGATTTATTGAAACGGCTAACCACAGTGCCAAGAGTACAAAAGGATCATGCTCCTACACATTTGTTGATTTCGAAATCGGGTGATTACATGCGAGGTCAATTACTAGGTCTGATCGATGGCGAGATTGCAATGGATGTTCGCAGCAAGACCGCCAAGATCCCACTGAGTAAGATTTCGAGGATTGTTTGGCTGCACCATCATGACTGGCAAGAAGCTCAAACAAGCCCGCTCGATGCGAATGGGAAAGTTTCTGCGGAAGAATTCTCCATTCATGTTATGCGGGAAAACGACCGCGGCATTACATTCCGTCCACGAAGCCTAATCAACGGAAAACTGAATGGGATAAGCGATTTGTTCGGCGAGTGCTCCGAGGAATTGGCGGAATCGAGCAGAATATTTTTTGGGCGTGACATCAGCAAACAAATCATGTTGTTTCGACAGAATCCATGGACGCTTTCGCTGGCTCGTTTTCCGCTTGCTTTTCTTGACGAACCTGACCATGACGAACAGAAACAGGCCGGGGCTACCACATCGAAGTTGATCGGTAAAAGAGCGGAGGATTTCACTCTCAAAGATCTGGATGGATCGGAGTTTCAGTTAAGCAAATACCGAGGGCGGATTGTGGTTCTTGATTTTTGGGCGAGTTGGTGCGGCCCATGCATGCAGTCATTGCCAAAAGTCGATCAACTGATCTCGCGTCTTGAGTCGGATAAGATTGTGCTTGCAGCGATAAACGTTCAAGAACCAGCCGATACCGCTCAGGCAGCTTTGGCTAGACTCGGCATTCGACCCATGGTGCTTCTTGATGAACAAGGAAAAGTTGCGGTTCTGTATGGTGCAACCGCAATTCCCCAAACGGTCATTGTCGGCGCTGACGGGGCCATCAAACAGATTATCGTTGGCGGAAGTCAAGAAGCTCGCGATCGAATACGTACAGCCCTACTTTCGGAATTAAAATAGGAACAAGGAATTTCAATATGCGCCACTTGAGCAACACCATCTTATCTTTGTTGATCCCGATTGCTTTGTTGAGCCGCGTCGGCGGGCAAGAGACTGCCCCAAGCAGTTTGGATATCGAGCGACTCGAGTTCATCGAATCATTTCATCACGATGATTTGGGTTCCGTAAATCGACTGATCATTTCCGAGGATAACAAGTTCCTCTATGCAGCCTCATGGGTTCCAGGGACCATCACTGTGTTTACACGCGACCCATCGTCAGGCAAGATTAAGCATCTTCAAACCTTAAAGATGCCTGAAATTGAAGGGGCTATTAAACTGGCATTAAATGCCGACCAGTCGCGAATTGGCGTTATATGTTTGCGAAGTACCCGCGTTCTCCTTTTGGCACGTGATGGAGAGACCGGGATGGTCAAGAAGAGTGGGCTCATCGACAGTGGAGCAACTTGGCCGGTCTCCATTTGCTTTTCGCCGGACTCGAAGTGTTTGTATATTGCAGATGCCGGAGGCAGTTCCACGGCGAGAAACGCCCCCAGCAGCGTTTTGGGCTTTCAAATCTCCGAGTCAGGTGAAATGACAAAAATTGGAAAGTTTGTAGAACCCGAGTTAAAAGGCGCCCGGGACGTTGTCTTATCGCCTGATGGCAAACTTTTGGTAGCAGCATGTTCGCAAGGAAATTCAGTTGTCACGTTCGATCGAGATACCGAAAATGGAGTGTTGAAGAAACGACAGGTCTTTGTCGATGGCAAGGAAAGCCCAACACTTCTTGCTGGCGCTCATGCCGCAATGTTCAACCGAGCGGGAACAAGGTTATACGTCGTTTCGGGTCGATTTGAAGGAGACAATGGATTCACGATTTTCAACGTTTCCAAGAACGGAACTGTCGAATTTGATTGCGAGCTAGAAATCGCGGCTCCGCCCTACAAGGGTGGCAATCATTTGGCAATTAGCTCAGATGAGCAGTTCTTTTTTCTTTCAAGTACCCAAGGCAACTGTATTGCGACGGCGTTCTTGGATACGGACACGTCGAAGCCTATTTTGTTGGGGATTGTCAATTCCGATGCTGGATGCGATTTGAATGGGGCGAGTGGACTGGTATTGGATCGTCAAGAAAACTTTCTTTATGCGGCAGCGGAAAAAAGTTCTGTCATCACCTGCATCCGATTGGTTCGATAAGCGTCCGCACACTGCATGGTTCCGAGCAGATTTTGCGTTACAGAGTTTTCCCCGCTTGCCGAATCGATTGCGACTAATCGACCAATCTGTTAAAAAAATAACAAAAAGGACTTGCCATCAAGATCGCTAAGTGTTAAATTTATCGCAGTTAGGAGATTGACGTATGCGAGAAGACTTGACACGGCGTGAGCGGCAGATACTTGATGTGCTCTACCGGCTAGGGGAAGCGAGTGCCAGTGAGATTGTAGAGGCTATGCCTGACGAGCTGGCTAACGCGACGGTGCGTACTCAACTGCGTTTTCTCGAAGAAAAGGGGGCGGTTACGTTCCACCGCGAGGGCAAGAAGTTTCTATACCGAGCCGTAAAGCCAAAAAAAGCTGCGGCCAAGTCCGCCCTTCGATCGGTACTAGATTCTTTCTTTGGTGGATCGATCGAAGACGCCGTTGCGGCTCATCTCTCCGATCCTAAATCGAAACTCAACGCCGAGCAGATAGATCGCCTCAAGGATCTGATTGATAAGCATTCAAAACCGAGGGAGGAACGCTAGGATGGCTGGCCGAAATTGGATCGATGCGGTATCTCGGTTGCTAGTTACTAGTCCTGAATTGAGCCCGATTCTTTTGGGAGTTTTACAAATCACGGGGTTTGCACTAGGGATATTGGCGTTGAAGCGGTGGCACGGACAAGACAAGAGCTGGCTGTATGTTGTTTGCCTAGGAGGAGTCATTGCCGTGATTATGGTACTGCCCTTGCGTCTTGCTCGCTGGGAGTGGTCCTGTTCCTTTTCGTTCATTGAACACAGGTCGTGGATCGCGGAGTCTCAGCCAATTGCTACACTAACGGATTCCGCCTCTCAGTTCACGTCGAACCCGTTCAGACATTTTGAGGCAATTCCGAAAGGCCATCTGGAATTTTCGCCCGATGACTCTCTGGTAGCGTCGAGCACAGTGCAGCCATCTGTTGCGGTTCGGCCATTAATTCCGTGGTCAACAATGCAGATCGCGATTGCCGTTTACTCAATCGTAGTCTTGTTTCAGTTGATTACAACTGCACGAGGTTGGCAGCTATTGCGACGAGCGGCAAGACGAGGCAGTTCGCTTGGTGAACCATCGAGTCGCTTGGTAGAAGACTGCCGGCAGCGACTGAAGATTTCGACCCAGGTCATGGTCTTGCGATCGAACGAGGTGTCGATGCCGCTCACGTTTGGTGTCATGCACCCAGTCGTGCTCTTGCCGGTCGATTTTGAAGAATGGACGGCTCTTGAACAGCGGGCAGTCGCAATGCACGAGTTCTCGCACATCGCACGCCGCGACATTCTTGGCGAACTACTTGTGCGAAGTATGCAAGCGTTGTACTGGCTTCATCCAGCCAGCCATTGGATTGCCAAGCAAGTACGAGCTGCTCGCGAGGGAGCCACAGATCAACATGTGATCGCAACCGGTTTTTCGCCGCAAAAATACGCAAGATGCCTCGTGCAGATTCTTGAACGCGAGCACACGCGGAGTACAAAAGGTTTGACTTGCATTCCTTCGGTTGCAATGTCGGCCTATGGAGATATGGAAGTTCGCATCAACTCAATCCTTCGAGGAGAAGAAAAAATGGATTACGCTCGCAAATCGATTTGGATAGTTTGTTTAGTTCTCTTTATGTCTTTCACCATGGTTCGGCTAGAAGCGGTTCCCTGGCTGGCACCAGAATATGTTTCGGATGAATCATCGACGATGCCAATGGAGAGCAACGAATCCGAGGAGAGTTCAAAGCAGGGCCAGTCATCAACGCTTCTGTCAGATGATTCGAAAGGATCGCAGAGAAACGATCTTCTTGATTTGATTTTGAATACTCCCGTTGTGGGCAACATCAGCGCCCCGGACGGCGTCGAAATTAGTCTTGCGGGGAGGGTTCTCGGGCCAAACCAAGAGCCGGTCCGCGGATGCACTGTAGTACTGAGTCACCTTGACATGCGGCAACTTGCAACGAAAGGTAGGTTAGAGGCAAGTCTACAAGATTCAGGCAATATTCGACTTCAGAGCCTACTGGCGCGAACCATAACCGACGAAGACGGCAGATATACGTTTGCTAACGTCGTTGCGCCCAGCGATTTGAGGCTAGCGGGTAGCGAGAAAAAATGGACTGGTCAGCTGATTGCCGGCCACAGTGAGTTGGGGATTGGTTGGGAAGGGTTTGAAACGTTACGCGAACATTTAATCAACCGAGAACACAATATTCATTTAAGCGAAATGACTTCGGTTGAAGGGCAATGTCTCAATTCGGATGGCACTCCGGCGAAAGAATCAAATGTGATGATTTCTAGTCTGCACAAGAAAGCTGATGGTCGATCTGGCCTATTTCTGTGTGGCGCACTTCATGTCAATTCGTTAACGGATTCGAACGGTCGAATCCGCTTCTTCCATTTGCCCGGAGATACATTAGCTGGCATATCAGCCTCAGGAAGTGGAGGCATAACATTTACGGTTCTCCATATCAAAACAGATCAAGGCTCGAATCTGTCCGATTTTGGACGGATTGCCCTCCCGCCAGGAGTGCAGATTCAAACGAGCCCCGCCCTATTGAATCTTCGAAAGCCAATCCAGATCCCGGTACGAGTCATCAATACAAACGGAAAACCTATTTCTGGTGCGAAACTTTTTGGAGATGGACCCTATCAGACAACGGATCACCAAGGAATTGCCCTATGGACATTGAATCCACAAATCGCAGAAGCGAAAATAGCGAACACGGCAGCGAATCAAGTTGCTCGCATAGTCGCAATTTTCGATAGTGGCTCGCCTTACTTGCGAACAGAAATCACAGTCCGATGGGATTCAATCACGGAAGCCAAGACTATTGAAATCATTGCGGAAAAAGGGACGCGGGTTCGGGGGAAGGTCTTTACGAACGAGGGTTCCGTTGCCTCAGGTGTCTTGATCTACGATCCGAAGTCGATTGGGCAATCGGGTAGAGTTGACAAGGAAGGCAATTTCGAAATTACTGTACCAAAGAAGAAGTGCCGCTTGCTCGTTTGTAGATCGGAGGGCGGTTATCGAATTCCTAGCGTCAAACAAGTTCAGTCCGTAAACGGATCAACATTCGAAATTCCAGATGATTGGAAATACATTGACGTAGACGCAACAAGCGGCGACGACATTGAGCTTCCGACGATAACGGTCCAAAGGGCAGAGCCTATTCATTTGTTTGCTCAATTGCCAAATGGCTTACCCGCGATAAACGCAACGGCCATTCTCACCGACATCGATATTCGAAAAGTGGAAAGAAACACTTCCTTTAGTAAAGGGTTTCTGTCCACGAATACTTCGACCGACAACAATGGATTGGCCACTATTGTAGCGCAAGGGGTACCAAGTAAGCTCGCATCAGTCGAAGTTAGATTGCTATACGAGAATGTTCCTTACCTGGGTATTGCCAGCCTCGATCAGATTTCGGCTGGGAAATTGTTGGTGCGTCTAAAGCCAGAATGGTTGATTCGGGGTCGCATTTCGCTTGATGGACAACCAGTCCAGGGTGCTTGGGTGCATGCCATTCGACACGTCTCAACAAATGGGGAAATACTCCGGCCAGACAGCGTGTTGCACTGTCACATGACAACGAATGACTTGGGCGAATACGAGTTTATTATGCCACGGGACCGGGACTACGAGATCCAAGTCAGTGGTTTGCCTCAAGACAGCTCTTGCCACGGATCCACTCACAAATTGACGCGTCGAAGTGCAAGCGAGATGGAAGTTCCAGAGTTTCGATATGAACGAGGAACGGAATCCATTGCAGGATCAGTCGTCGATGTGAAGGGCGAACCTATTGCTGGAGCTTTTGTTTTCATCCAAGGAAATAGAGAACGACTGTGGATTGGCCAATCGAGATCCAGCCCTGTAAAATCTGACAAATCGGGCCGATTTGTAATGCCAAATCTGCCACGCGGTCCTTTTCGTTTAAAAGCGCAGTGGGGAGAAGGTCCGAGCACGACTGCTTCGAGCAGTGAAGTTATAACAAAGTCGGGCGAAACCGACGTCCGCTTAATCGTCCCTGCGATTCAAACGCCCAAGTGACGTTTTGTTTGGATCCATGAGCTGGATACGCAAGCAGGGATCAGGATGCCAACCATTTACCAACACCGTTCGTCGACCAAGGACAAACAGACAGTTAGGAGTAAACATGTCCAATACCCAAGATATAGTTGCGTTTCCAACACTCTCTTCCCCTCATCCCCAGCCCTTCTCCCCGGACGACCGGAGAGAAGGGAGCAAGAATCCATTCGCAGGTGTGACTGATATCACCGCCAGTTGATTGAAATGCAGGTTGGGGACCCGGGAAGAATACCCTATAGCGCCGCTAGACCTGATATGATTTGAAATACAGCGTACGGTTTTTTCCAACCAGTTTTACTAACAATAGTGTCAAGGGCTTTGTAATGACGCAGGATGATCGGCGAACAATTTTGAAACAGGCAGCTGCGGGTATGGCGACTCTCTCGACCCTCAACTGGATGGCTCTGTCAAAGGCAGCGGGAGCAAATGAGAAGATCGTTATGGGAGCAATTGGATGCGGTGGTCAAGGGACCGGATTGCTTATGATCTCTGGGTTGGACCTGCTCCGTTTGTTCCGTTCCAACAGAATCGTCACCACTATTCTTGGTACTGGTGGTACGACTTTGGCACAGGCGACGCGGGGAACGATGGCGTCCATGAAATCGACATCGCGCGTTGGGGGCTTGGCGTGGAAACTCATCCATCGTGCGTTTCGGCAATGGGTGGTAAACTTTTCTTCGACGACGAGTAACAGTTTCCAGACACCGAGTTTGTTGTGTTTGACTATCCCGGCAGCGGCAAAGTGGGAGAACGCCGGCAACTGTGTTTTGAGATGCGGCTCTGGTCTCGCTATGGCCTCGAAAACATTGACAATGGAAACGCATTTTACGGCACCAAAGGATGGATGCTGTTAAGTAAGCGGGGCGTCTTGAAAGTCTATGGGGAGGACAAGAAGCTGATTCCAATCGAAGGGGAGCCCGCGAAAACCCCAGGGCACCGAAACAATTTCATTGACTCCATCCGAAACAATGTGCAGCCAAACGCTCCGATCGAAGTCGGACACTTGTCTTCGTCGCTGTGCCATCTTGGCAACATCGCTTCGCGAGTCGGTCGTTCTCTTCGCTTTGATCCAGCCACGGAGAAAATTATCGGCGACGAGGAAGCGAATCGACTCGTGAGTCGTATTTATCGCAAAGACCATTGGGCGATTCCAAAGGGAGTCTAATAGGAAGGGGATAGGCTGCCAGCCTATTGTCATAGTGTCCTTACCAACAGGCTGGAAGCCTATCCTACCTACCCAATCGAGATTAACTCATGACTTTTTTCAAGACGATGGCTCTCCTATTGATCGCTCCCTGTTTTGCGTCCAGCATGGCGATATGTGCGGACGAGCCTGTGGTGTCGTTTAAGGAGAAACCCGGACAAGTAGAGATCGTCATCGGAGACGAGCCGCTGGCAACTTACTACTACCAAGATGAAAGAATTACACGGCCTCACTTCGCGCACCTTCGAGCTCCTGGCGGAGTTCAAGTGACACGCAATCACCCACCTATCGATGGACAAGACGAACCTGATCATGCAACATTGCACCCAGGTCTATGGCTCGCCTTCGGTGACCTCAGCAAGGCGGACTGCTGGCGAAATAAAGCTCAAGTCCGACACGCGAGTTTTATCGATAAGCCGACCGGTAGCGCTGGAACAGGATCATTTGCCGTTCGAAATGAGTATTTGGCAAACGATGGCACTCAAATCGTTTGCCAGGAAACCTGTCGCTATTCCTTTATGAGTCGGCCTGCGGGCCATTTGATTGTTTGGGACTCCGAATTCAAGTCAGCTGAAGCAGACTTCGTATTTGGAGATCAAGAAGAGATGGGGTTAGGAATTCGAGTAGCGACGCCCCTGAGTGTCAAAAAAGGCGGGCAAATTACGATCAGTTCAGGAGAAAAAAATGAGAAACAAGTCCGCGGCAAGTCGGCAGCTTGGTGTGACTACAGTGGGAACATAGACGGACGCCATTTAGGCATTACGCTCATGCCGAATGCAGGCAATTTCAGGTCAAGTTGGTATCATGCACGAGATTATGGATTTGTGGCTGCCAATCCGTTTGGGCGGAATGCTTTGACGAAAGGAGAGCCAAGCGAGGTTGTGGTCAAGAAAGGCGAATCGTTTCGTTTGCGTTTCGGTGTATTGATTCATGCCTCGTCGATTGACAAACCTATCGACATCGCTGAAGCGTACAATGATTACTACCGCATTTCTGCTATTAGGTAGAACGTAGCATAGGCATCTTGCCTGTGAGGATTTCTCATGAATACTCAGGCTGGAAGCCTAAGCTACGTCGATGGATGCTGACTTAAGAAACGGTACCTAGCTTGTTGACGAATCTTGAGTTACGATTTTAGGTCTTGGTTATTTACCAGTTGCGAGTTGCACTTCTCTCAAACACAAGAAACGAAAACCTATGCTTCGTATATTTTGGCTTTCAATTTGTTTAGTGACGTTTTGCCCTTTTGCGAATGGAACCGCTGCGGATCGATTGGTCTTTCAGCCTTCCGACGTAAAGGCATCGAAGCATGCAGTCTTAATTGCGGGCGACGAAGAATATCGGACCGAAGAGACCATGCCCATGTTGGCGAAGATCCTTAGCCAGAAGCACGGATTTAAATGCACTGTGGTTTTTTCGTTAGGTCCGGATGGGGCAGATTACATAGATCCCAACCACTCAGCCGGCCTACGAGGCTTGGAAGCGTTGGCCGATGCCGACTTGATGATCATCGGAACCCGCTTTCGATCTCCTGTTGCAGAACAAGCGAAACACATCGCAGATTTCTTGAAGGCAGGAAAACCCGTAATCGGAATTCGAACCGCAACCCATGCTTTCAAAGGGAACGGAAGCTTCGACGGAATTTCGTTTAACGATTTTGGTATGAAAGTGCTCGGAGAGACTTGGGTCAATCATCATGGTCAGCACAAGAAAGATGGGGCTCGCGGCGTCATCGAATCGGCTCAAACAACGCATCCCATTCTACGCAGCGTTACGGATGTGTTTGCTCCATCGGACGTATATGGCGTGACCCATTTAACGAGTGCCGATACGATTCTGATGCGTGGTGCCGTGACGGAATCCCTGGATCCCGCTTCGGCCAACAAAGTCAACGACAAGAACAATCCAATGCAACCTTTGGCATGGCTGCACACTTATTCGAGACCAAATGGAGAAGGTACTGGGGCATCTTTTTGTACAACTGCGGGTGCATCGGTAGATTTTGTCAACGAAGATCTGCGTCGAATGATTGTGAATGCAGCATACCATTTAACTGGCCGGGACGTACCTGCGAAGGCTGACGTCGCGTTTGTTGACCCTTTTTATCCGAGCTTCTACGGCTTCATCAGCGAGCCAAACTATTGGAAGAATGCCAATCTGCATCCCGAGGATTTTGCAATGGGCAAGTCACCGCAACAGCCGGATCCAAAAGGTTCGCCTGATTGGCCATTTCGTGATAAGCCCAAGACAAAGTAACGCTGGTGTTCGATTCAATGATCGAGTGCTTTGTCTCAAAACATGTAGTCGCGTCTCTCCGAGACGCGAATCAACTGAGTCTCGGAGAGACTCAGCTACGTGAAGCGACTCCCATTCCACCCTTGGCTACTGCCGCAGGCAGCGCGCTAAGTCTATTTTGCAAATCGGATTGATTATGTTTGTCGTTGCTGTTGAATTTGTGATCGATGAAAACCATGTCGAGTCCTTTCGTCAACAGGTGCTTTTACAAGCACAAAACTCGTTGGAACTGGAAGAGGCATGCCGTGTTTTTGACGTTTGCTTTGATCCAGAGTGCCCAACAGACTGTTTTCTATACGAAGTGTACGATGATCGAGAGGCATTTGATCGCCACCGGCAAACAAATCACTTTAGCAATTTCACGGCTGCCGTCACGCCATGGATTATCTCAAAGGACGTTCGATTCTTGGAACGCGTTTCACTTGATCGAAATGGTTGATCGCACGAGATAAGCCTCGTGTGCGGACGTCCCAGACAATGCCCAGGGTCATGTAAACTGCTTGGCGTGGCAGAGTTGGATGCGTGACGAGCTGGCAAGCCGCTGCGCGGGTTAAACATAAGCCAGCCGCTGCGCGGCTTAGACGGGGTTAAACGTTTGGTACAAGTGCGTTGATTTGTTCGATCACATCTTCGTCGAGCTTCATATGCATCGCATGGACGGACTCATTGATTTGGTCAGGGCATTTGGCGCCCACCAACGCGACGCTGATCCCGGGTCTGGTGAGCGACCAAGCTAATACTAGTTGAGCGACCGTGCAGTCTAGCTCGCTGGCAAAGAACCTTAGTTTATCAAGTAGGTTTTGAGCGTCTTCCCAAGCTTGGCCTTGGTAAATCGGGTAGGTTAAGCGACGATCTGTAGGGTCAAAAACGTGGTCTCGTTTTAGTCGACCGGATAGCAAACCCTTCATCAACACCCAATAGCAAACAAGAGAGATGTTGTTTGGTAAGACAAAAGGAAGCAACTCGCGAACTACCTCTTGCTGGAACATGTTGAAATAGGGCTGAATCGCAACGACTGGACATACTGCAGCAAACAGTGTTGCTTGCTCAAGATTCACATTGGAAACCGCGGCGTAACGAGCCAAGCCACGCTTACAGATTTCCAAAATGGCGTTGGCGGACTCTTCGATTGGAACAGTCGGATCGGGCGTATGCAAATACATTACGTCGACGAAATCCATTCCCAAACGTGTTAGGCCTTTCTGCGCGTGAGATATGATCGTCTCGGGCCGGCCATCAATTACACGCTGTTTTTTTTCGTCCCAGTTTGCGCCAACTTTATGTGCGATGACGACCCGATCCCGGTTGGTTCTGAGTGCTTGACCAAGTAATCGATCGCTTCGGCCGTCATAACCGTATGAGTAAGCCGTATCGAAAAAGTTGACGCCTTGGTCAAAGGCAGCGTGAATCGTCGCGGTTGACAGCTCGTCTGTGACTCCTAAAGAGCTAATGCCCGATATTGGCCAGCAACCTAGCCCCACTCGGCTGACGTAAAGGTCGGAATTGCCAAGTCGCGTCAAATGCGCAGTGTCGATTTGGTCCGGCATAAAGGGCTCTGCGAATAGGCTGAGAACGGCAGGGAAACAGAAGAATCTGCGATTGTACACGTTCCCCAGCGGATGACACCAAGTAACTATTGCTATATGCTTTTATGTGCAACATTCGCGGCGACTTAAGAATCCCTCAAATTAACAATTTCTTCCTATGACCGAAATTACAGTTCCGTCCGTTGGCGAAAGCATTTCAGAGGTCCAGATTGGGCAATGGCTTAAGAAAGAAGGGGACTGGGTAGCCGCAGGTACCGACCTTGTCGATCTAGAAACAGAGAAGGCTTCGGTCCAAATCTCTGCACCTGAAGACGGGATATTGGTTAAGATTTTCAAGCAGAGTGAGGAGTTTGCTGCAGTTGGCGATGTCATCGCATCCTTTCAACCGGCTGCTAAGGCGGCTACAGTCCCAGCAGCAACGTCACCTATTCCTGGTCCTTCAATAGTTGCAGCGGGACCGGCCGCGACTGTTTCATCACAACCGCAAACCGCTGCGACACGTGTGATGCCGGCAGCTCAGCGAATGCTCGCCGACAACCAACTTTCTGCAGGCCAGATTCCGCCAACTGGCCCTGGCGGTCGATTGCTCAAAGAAGACGTCGCTCGGTTCGTTTCTCAAACCGCTGCAACCGCTGGCTCCGTCGCGGTTGTTGCTAGTGTTGCGGCAGCAACGCCAGCTTCCGTTGTGGGGAAAGCTGCTGCCAACGTGACTAGCACTGCAACACCCTCCACGCCGGTTACTCCAGCGCAGTCGCTGATGCAACAGGGGTCGCCGAATCGAAGCGAAGAGGTCAAGCCGATGAGCATGATCCGCCGCACGATTGCAACACGATTGGTCCAAGCTCAGCATAACGCAGCTTTGCTAACCACGTTCAACGAAGTTGATATGCAGCCGGTGATGAAACTGCGCACCAAATACAAGGACGCGTTCAATGAAAAGCACGGTGTAAAATTAGGCTTCATGTCGTTTTTTGCAAAAGCCGCATGCGAGGCTCTGAAACGCTATACATCGGTGAACGCAGAGGTTCGGGGCAACAACGTCGTCTATCGCAACTACTGCGACATCGGGATTGCAATTGGAGGTGGCAAGGGGCTGGTTGTTCCAGTGCTCCGCAATGTGGAGAAGATGGGCTTTGCCGAGATAGAGCGGACCATTGGCGAATTCGCATCTCGGGCACTCGCAAACAAATTGATGCCTGACGACCTTGAGGGTGGCACGTTTACGATTAGCAATGGCGGCATCTATGGCTCGTTGCTTTCGACGCCCATAGTGAATCCTCCTCAAAGCGGCATTCTTGGTCTGCATTCCATCCAAGAGCGTCCAATTGCACTCAACGGCGAAGTCGTTATTCGTCCAATGATGTACTTAGCGTTAACTTACGACCACCGCATCGTGGATGGCCGCGAAGCTGTATCGTTCTTGAAAACGATCAAAGACGTCATCGAAGATCCATCGCGACTCTTCTTGGAAATTTAATGGGATAGACTTCCAGCAGGCTGAAGCCTGTCGCTGCTTTCGCTTTTTTGGGAATCGTCTAGCTGTAGGCGCCAGCGCAAGCAACAGACTTTAGCCTGAGTGATTATCCAATTTGCAACTATTTATCATGGAATTTTTCGCACACTCAGTGCGAAATCCTGCAACCCAGTTAAACTGGGGTTTCGTCGCAAAACTACCCACATCTTTGACTTTGCTCCCCTCGCCCCTTTTTAGGGGAGAGGGGCTGGGGGTGAGGGGTTTTGCACTGTGATCTGATTGGATTTTTGATCGTGGATTGAATGCATCGACTCGTTTCAGAAAGTATGACAAAACACTGAACCGGAGGCTTGCAACTCTACGCTCAACCCCTCACCCCCCGACCCCCTCTCCCCCTAAAAAAGGGGAGAGAGGCACGAGGCCGGTGGAGCCAGGAATTTTCGCAAGTCCACTCCATTCGGCCCAAGGCCATAGGGAGCTAGAAGGACGCGCCGCGGGCCTCGACGAGCTCGATGGAGAGCTTAATTCCACGCCACCATCCAGACAACCTTAATAGGGGTCTTAGGGGATATCTTTCATGATCGATTTTGGGAAAAAAAACTTACTTGGTGTGCACATTGATGCAGTCGACTACAAAGCAGCTGTGAATCGTTTTGTCGAAGCTGGCAAACAATCGAAACGCTTGACCGTAACCGCTTTGGCCGTTCACGGCGTGATGACTGGAGCATTCGATGATGAACATCGCCATCGTTTGAACAGCCTCGATATGGTCGTGCCTGACGGCATGCCCGTTCGATGGGGCCTGAACCTGCTTCACCGGACGAGGTTGCCAGATCGTGTCTATGGTCCGAACCTTATGCTTAAGGTATGCGAAGCAGCGGCTCAACATGGGCTACCGCTCTATTTCTTTGGTACTCAACGCGAAACGCTTGATAAATTGATCGCGAACTTGCGCGCTAAGTTCCCAGAAATAATGATTGCGGGTTCAGAACCTTCTCAGTTTCGAAAGCTAAGCGAAGACGAATCAAGTGCTTTGGTCGAGCGGATTCGAGCAAGTGGTGCCAGAATAACATTTGTGGGATTAGGCTGTCCGAGACAAGAGATTTGGGCCTACGAGTTGGGGGACGAGTTACGCATGCCGGTCTTTGCGGTGGGTGCTGCGTTCCCATTCCATGCCGGTACATTGCCTCAAGCTCCAACGTGGATGCAAAACTATGGCTTGGAATGGTTGTTTCGGCTTGTTTCAGAACCGAGACGACTCTGGAAGCGATATGTTTTCTTGAATCCTGCTTATTTAGGGCTCGTTGTATTGCAGTTGCTGCAACTGCGAACAGTTGATCCCAAATCGACAAAAGTTCCAAACAAAAAAGAGCGATTTGGATAGTCGCACCCTGGAGGTCAGATCAGCTATACTAGTGCTTTGTCCCAGTTACGAATTAGGGTTGTATTGCAGTAGCCGGAGTCGTAAGACTTCGGTCGTTGTTGGGTTCGACTGAATTCTTGCGAATCCAGCTACCAAAAAATTAAGCTGTGACAAAGTTGAGATAGGCATTTTTTTGGATGCAATGAATTAATGGCCCCAGTTGCCTTTGCTGAATTAGTTGAGTTCTTTCTCCCGATTCTCGCTGCAAGTATTGGACTAACTATAACAATTCGCACTAATCATCTTCTCCTTACCAACATGCCTACCATGAAAACGTCTTCCCTGCTTTGCCTGCTCCTCTGTGTTATTCACTTCGACATTCGACTCTGCGCTTTCGAAAATGAGACTTCGTCCAAGCCCAACATCGTCTATTTTCTGATCGACGATTTAGGCTACGCGGACTGTGGTTTTAATGGCGGTACTGACATCCGCACACCAAACATCGACAAGCTTGCGAGAGAGGGTGCGATCCTAAAGTCGTTTTATGTACAACCTGTCTGTTCGCCGACTCGAGCCGCTTTGATGACGGGACGCTACGCAACGCATACGGGTGTTTACAACGTTGTGCGTCCAGGTGCGCCATGGGGATTGCCGCTGGCCGAACGCATTTTGCCGCAAGTGCTGAAAGATGCGGGCTACTCGACCGCGATTTGTGGCAAGTGGCACTTGGGAGAGTTTCAACAAGCGTACCTACCAACCAAGCGAGGCTTCGATCACCAATATGGGCATATGTTCGGAGCACTCGACTACTTCACCCATATCCGCGATGGGAAATCAGATTGGTACCGAGACGATTTGCCGATCAAGGAAGAAGGCTACACCACTAACTTAGTTGCGAAGGAAGCGTGCCGTTTGATCAAGGATCGGCCTGCAAACAAACCGATGTTCCTCTATGTGCCATTCAATGGAATACATGGCCCGCATCAAGTTCCCGAAAGCTACATGCAACCCTATCAGAACTTGCCTAAGCTCCGACAGACCATTGCCGGAATGCTGTCGGCAGTTGACGAAGGCATTGGACAAATTACTGCAGCCTTGGTCGCAGCAGGAATGCGCGATAACACTCTCATTATCTTCTCCAGTGACAATGGCGGACCAGCACCTGGCAAAGCAACGATGAATACGCCACTTCGAGCGGGTAAAGCAACAGTCTATGAAGGAGGTGTTCGGGTTTGTGCTTTTGCCAACTGGCCTGGAAGAATCAAAGCGGGCATAACGATTCAGGAGCCGATGCACGCGGTCGACTGGTATCCGACACTCACTAAACTTGTTGGAGCACATCTCGAACAAAAGCTGCCTCCGGACGGGCTAGACATATGGCCTGTGCTCACGCAAAATGCAAAGTCGCCCCACGATGCTATCTTGCTGCTTGGCAACAAGCCAGGAGTGTCAGCCATTCGGATGGGAGACTGGAAACTGTTAGTAGGTGCTTCGGACACGGATTCCGAGGAGCAAGTCGACAACCCAAAGAACTCGGGCAAGTTGGAGCTATATAACCTTGCCGATGATATCTCGGAGTCAAAAAACCTCTCGAATGCCCAACCTGAAAGAGTGAACGCGATGCGGACTCGACTCGAAGCCATGCTCAAGAACGCTGTACCGCCGGGGGATTCACTTCGCGACTCAAATGTGGAAACAAAAAAACAAAAAAAAGGAAAGCAATGAGAAACAATCTGCAAACCGCTGCCATTCGGAACAATTTAAGAATGGTGACTCGTATCGCAATACATTTGTCAACTGTTCTGCTCGTGGCAAGCACTTGCGTACCAGCATCGGCTGATAAGCCAAGCGACAGACCGAACATAGTCTATATCATCTCAGATGATCTTGGTTATGGCGATCTTGGATGCTATGGTGCGAACATAGTAAAAACGCCGAATCTGGACAAGCTTGCTGCTCAGGGCTGTCGTTTCACCAATGCTCATTCAACCGCAGCCGTTTGCACACCGACGCGATATGCACTTCTGACGGGACGCTATGCGTGGCGAGAGCCGAATACTGGAATTGCCCGCGGAGACCAATCGCTACTAATCCAACCTGGCACGACGACGATCGCGTCTGTGCTCAAGACTGCCGGTTACAAGACTGGCGTTGTCGGCAAATGGCATCTCGGTTTGGGATCGCCTCCCAAAACAGATTACAACGTCGAAATCAAACCCGGGCCTCTCGAAATTGGATTCGACTATGCGTTCGTCATTCCAGCGACTGGCGATCGGGTCCCATGTGTGTTTGTCGAAAACCGACAAGTTGTTGGTTATGATCGAACAGATCCCATTGAGGTTAGTTTTGGGGCGAAGATTGGCAATGAACCAACTGGTGTCGACCCTGATATCAAGCTGAAAATCCAAGGTGGGCCTGGGCACAAGGACACTGTCATCAACGGCATTCCGCGAATCGGTTTTATGACGGGTGGCAAAGCAGCTCGCTGGGTCGACGAGGACATTGCAGACGTCCTCACGAAGAAAGCCGTTGACTTCATTGAGACTAACAAGTCGGCACCGTTTTTCTTGTTTTATTCTACGCATGATATTCACGAACCAATGGTGCCTCATCCGCGTTTCCAGGGAACCAGCGAATGTGGATGGCGCGGCGACGTGATCCATCAGCTGGATTGGTCAGTTGGACAGTTGATGGCAGTCTTGGAACGCAATGGACTCACCGAAAACACACTCGTCATTTTCACGAGTGACAACGGGGGTGCGATCAAGAACACTTACGATGACGGCACAAATGAACTTCATAGCAAACAGCCGCCCAACGGTGTCCTTCGGGCCAGCAAAGGGTCGCTCTATGAAGGCGGTCATCGCGTTCCGTTCATTGCCCGATGGCCTGGCAAGATTGCACAAGAGAGTCTTTCGGGCGAGTTGATTGGGCATGTAGATGCACTGGCCAGCTTTGCAGCCCTTACGGACCAAAAACTCGACGAGCGAGCCGGATCGGACAGTTTCAACGTCCTTCCGTTATGGCTTGGGAAAAAACTGGAGAAGCCCGTTCGCGATCATCTTGTATTACAGAGCAACTCACCTAACCCATTGGCATTGAGAGAGGGAGACTGGATGTTGATCGAGCGAGCAGGAGCGAAACAAAATGGCAAAGCAGGCAAGAAATCTGACAACGCGGAAGGTGTTACTTCAGAGCTCTACAACCTTGCAACCGATCTTAGCCAGACTGACGACGTTGCAACAAAAGAGACGGCAAGAGTGAAAGCCATGACCGCACGATTAAAAACCATTCGCGAATCAGGGCGAAGCCGATAGGGTGAGCGAAAAGTCCAATTTGGAACATTTCGACATAGATGGAAATCTCTAAGTTTTTGAAACCAATGCAGAGCCCATACACCCGATTTCCAATCATGTAGAGCAAAGAAGAACTTGGAGCACCAACGAAAACGTTGGATTTCACGATCTCGAGGAAAGGTCGTAACTTGTTGTCGCCTTGTTTGGAATTATTTGACGGACACCAGCAATAATTGTAAATTGGGACGCTGAGCGTCAATAATCCCGAATTCGGAACATTATTGCCGCTCAGCGTCTTTAATAAATAGTTATGTGCCTATGCGAAGCGTTGAACTGAATTCATGGACCGATTTCCCTCAGGCCGTAGCGGACATTCGCGGCGAGTTCGGTACTCGCACTGTTGAGGTCCCCGACAAGGGGCCGGTCACGCTCGACAACCAAATCCTGTTTCGTGGCGACGCGGACAGTACGTGGACGCTTCAAACAACGCTTGAACGTGCAACCGATTCTCCTATAACCGTGCAGCGTTACCTGCAAAGGGCCGATTCGTGCGTCAACGAAATCGAATCGGTTACCGGACGTCAGTGGAACCTGCAGCCATATCGTGACATCATAAAGGAAATCGAAATTGTACAGGACTTCATGCGCGTGCATCTACCACACTACGACTACCTCGTCTACCTGCGGCATCACGGCTTTCCATCTCCGCTGCTTGACTGGACTACATCACCGTTCATCGCGGCGTACTTCGCATTTGAACCGTCGAGCGACGCTGATCACTCTGCAGTATTCGCGTTCATCGAAACACCCGAAGGCAGTAAAGGCGGTCGTGGCAACTCCAACATGATTCACACGCATGGCCCGTACGTGACAACTCACACCCGGCATTTCGCTCAAAAGGCGTGGTACACAACCGCTACACACTGGAATTCAGATGCAAAAACACACACATTCTGTTCCCATCACAACGTCACTCCATCGCTCGTTCCCAAGCAAGACTTGCTCGTCAAAATCACGATTCCCCGCCGTGACCGTATTGCTGCCCTCAAACAGCTCGACGAGTACAATATCAACCACTACACCCTGTTCAATACTGAAGACGCGTTGATCCGCACCATGGGCCTTCGCGCATTCGATATCGACGGCACATAACAATCGGTTCAACCGGAGCCGCGGGCCGCGCGGTTTCTGAAGTCAAAGTTGGTTGGCCGCGGCCCGGTTAACCGAATAGTTAGTCGGCTTTTAAATTATGAACACCAATCCACGAGAGAATCACATTGATTACGTCGAGTTCCCGGCGCAGTCCGCGCAATCGTTTGCCTCGGTCAAACGTTTCTACAAGGAGGTTTTCGGTTGGTCTTTCCAGGACTGGGGTGACGACTACTCAGACACTAAGGACAGTGGCACAACTGCTGGGTTCAGCGCGGCTTCAGCACATCGCCCGCCAGGAACGTTGGTAGTTTTGTTCACCGTTGATTTGGAGGCGGCGAGAGAGCGCGTCATCAACGCTGGCGGGAAGATCGCGAAGGAGATCATTTCATTTCCAGGCGGTCGCCGATTTGAATACATCGATCCTGCGGGGAATTGGCTTGGAGTTTGGTCCGACAAGTGAATCTACAATCGCTAAACCCGCCGCCAAACCATGCGCTGCAGCGAACCCGGTCAACGCGCTCTGGTTACAATCCACGCGTCCCGCGGGCAACGTCGCTGAGCTTGGGTCGTTAAGCGGAACCGACGAACACGGTGGTCAAAGAGGAATCGACATAGCTTAGCACGCAACGGATTGCGTTCGACGTAGTGCAAGACGGTCAGAAGATGCTCGTCATCTTCGATCGGGAGGGACGATGCTCAATAAAGGGCTACTGAGCACCGCTTTTTAAACTTCGCCGGTTAGCCACAATGAACGACAGCAAAATTGCGTATTCCTCGTGCGGTCGGCGCAAACATCCGCTTCTCGTTAGTCGTGAGATTCGAATCGGGTAGCTCGGCAGGTGCTAGGCTGAACGTAACGATCCGCTGAGATAAACTCAGCGGCTTTCGACGGGTGTAGAACCAATACCGTCACTTTGCGACTCACGAATTTTGATTTGTACCCCGGCTGAATTCCTTGGAGATCCAGGCGATGACAACTAACCCAATCTTGGACGAGATACATGAGGCACGTGCTAAAATTCTTGCCGATTACAATGGAGACGTTCATGCATACGTAGTTGATGCTCGCAAGCGAGCTCTAGCATCTGGACGACGAATCGTAGAACCAAAGCAACGAACAAAGCATTACATCGAAGTCGCCGATCAGCCGCTTCCTGATGGAGGCGCTTCGGCGGCGACTCGATGAGTGCGGTCGTGGGGGTGGACACTGGCATTCCTGAAGCGTAGCTAACGCGAAGTGCAAGCCGCAAAATAAATCGACGAACCAAGCGTTGCAACCGAGTTCCGGTGGCCCTCACCCCCAGCCCCTCTCCCGCGCGCGGGAGAGGGGTGCCGAAGGCGGGGTGAGGGCTTGCTCGCACGTCCAGATGGAATGCGTTATTATGTTGCCACGGGATCGAAATCCGGACCCAAATGCACGAGACCTGACGGCGGTTCAAAAGGTCTCTCGATAGAGACCGACACGAGTGAACAAAGTGATGCACCGAAGTCGGCTCCGGTGCGCGACTAACTTTTTATATGTAGTCTCCGACGACCACAGGCGTTCGTCGCAGCTGGGCGTACTGGACCAAATATTTTGTGTTAAGCTATGAAAATAAGTATGTTTTTCTATCCGATAGTTTATGGCCATCGCAATCAAATAATCCCTGCGACCAGCTTGCCGTGGACGTCCGTCAGACGATAACGCCGACCCTGAAACTTGTAGGTGAGCCTTTCATGATCGATCCCGAGGAGGTGCATCATCGTTGCTTGCAAGTCATGAATGTGAACGCCATCACTGGCGATGTTGTAACCAAATTCACATGTCTCACCATAAACTGAGCCCGCCCTAATTCCGCCGCCTGCCATCCACATCGTGAAGCACCGTGGGTGATGGTCTCGCCCAAAATTGGCTTGGATCTTTCCCTGGCAATAGTTCGTCCTTCCAAACTCACCTCCCCATACCACAAGCGTGTCTTCAAGAAGTCCGCAACGCTTAAGATCGCTAACCAATGCAGCGGCTGGTTGGTCGGTCTCCTTGCAAAGCTTTGGCAATCCACCTGGCAGTCCACCATGGTGGTCCCAATCCTGATGGTAAAGCTGGATGAAGCGAACGCCTCGTTCAGCCAATCTGCGAGCCATTAAGCAATTCGCTGCGAACGATCCTGGCTTCTCCACGTCGGGACCATAACTATCAAGCGTGCTTTGCGATTCGCTCGTAAGGTCGGCAACTTCTGGTACACTTGACTGCATCTTGAAAGCCATTTCGTAATGTTCGATTCGATTTTGAATCTCGATATCGTGTGCTTCTAATAGCTTTTGTTCATGAAGCTCTCGAAGCCGATCTAGCATCAACCGTCGACTTTCTCCACTCACGCCGTCTGGATTGCCCAAATAAAGCACCGGGTCTTTGGCGGCTCGCAACAATACTCCTTGATGCCGAGTAGGAAGGAAACCGCTTCCCCAGAGATGTGCGCCCAGAGGTTGCCCGCCCTTGTCTTTTGTGATCAATACGACAAATGAAGGTAGATTCGCGTTATCTTGGCCAAGTCCGTAACTTAGCCAAGATCCGATACTAGGCCGCCCAGCGATCTGTGTCCCTGTTTGAAAGAATGTAACGCCCGGCCCATGATTGATGGCTTCCGTAAACATGGAACGAACGACACACAGTTCCCCAGCAATGCTCGCGGTATGAGGCAGCAGCTCGCTGACCCATGCTCCTGCTGGTCCGTGTTGCTGAAATTTGAAGGGCGATCCGACCAATGGAAGCGAAGATTGATTTCCTGACATGCCGGTCAATCGTTGCGTTCCACGAACGGAATCCGGCAATTGCTCCCCTTGCAGCGTATTCAAGGCTGGCTTGTAGTCAAACAAGTCAAGGTGCGACGGCCCGCCTGACATAAAAAGATAAATCACTCGTTTCGCTTTGGGTGCAAAATGCGGCGAACCCAAAACACCGTGGTCCACGGCACTTGGTTTTTCTGCCTCATTCGAGTCCGCCGACAGCATTTCTGCCAGCGCAATCCCACTTAAACCTAAGCCAGCGCAACCCAATCCGGTTTGACCGATAAAGCTTCGTCGAGATGATTCGGGAGGGTGATTCGTTGGGTCGGTCGAGTTCAATGATGATTTCATAAAGAATCGAGAATTGTGAGAGGTTATCGTTTCACAACGCAAAAGTCATGATTGAGCAAAGCTTGCGCGAGTATGGTCACAGCGGCCGCTTCAGGTATGGGAATCTCCTTGTCGCGTGCTGAATTGCCGATCTTCAATAGTAACTCTGCGTCCGATGGATGGGCGCGAAAATGTAGCAACTGCTCTTGATAAAGGCGTCCGAGTATTTCCAACTCCTTTTGACTTGGTGGTTGGCTCAAGCAAAGCAGACATCCATTCTCGATCATCTTAGCCACGTCACCATGACATTCTCGATGCATCTTTTCACCACAAACGCGAGCGGCTTCAACAAACTGAATTCCATTGAGCAACACCAAGGCCTGAAGCGGCGAGTCCGTTCGTTCCCTTTTCGCAGTGCAGACTTGCCGGCGCGGCGCATCGAAAGCAACCATCGCTGGCGGCGGGCCAGTTCGCCGCCAATTTGTGTAAAGGCTCCTTCGGTAGACCGAATCATCGTTGCTCGTCTTAACCGGCTTGAACGACTCAGCCATTTCGTAGGGATTCACTGGCGGGCCACCCATCTTTCGATTCAGTAACCCCGATGTGGCCAGGACGTTGTCACGAATCATCTCTGCCGGCAATCGAAAGCGTGGTCCACGAGCCAGCCATTCGTTGTCAGGATCATCTGCCATGGTTCGTTCATCTGCGATGCTCCGTTGCTGATAGGTCTGACTCAATACGATCACTTTGAACAACTTCTTCATGTCCCATCGATTTGCGATCAACTCTGAAGCAAGCCAATCGAGGAGTTCTGGATACAGCGGCCTCGCCCCCTGGCTTCCGAAGTCCTCCGAAGTTCGCACTAAACCTCGGCCGAACAGACTCTGCCAAACTCGATTAACAGTTACGCGCGCGGTCAGTGGATGCTGCGGATCAGTCAACCATAGAGCCAGTCCAAGACGGTTGTTGGGCGCTCCGTACGGAAACGGTGACAAGGCTTTTGGCGTCCCAGCAAATACTTCGTCTCTCGGTTGGTTGTACTCGCCTCGAATTAGCGTAAAGGCCTTTTTCGGCTCTGGAAGCTCCCTCATCACCATGATCTCTTCGGTCGCGTCTGCAACCTTGTTGTAGTCTCCTCTGGCCGTGCGCAAGTCGCCCAAATGCGACTTCCATTCGGTGTTTTGCGTCGCAAGATAATAATCGAATAGGATTTCCCGGTTCTTGTCGCTCACTTCCGAAGTCGACTTCAATAGAACTTCTATCGCAGCCGTCTCATTGAAAAGATACAGAGACTCAAGCGAAGTCAATTGACGATCGAATACACGGAATTCATCAATGAGTCCGCCCTTGAATCCTCGGTCTCGAAATCGCTCTCCCAACGCTATGTTGTCACCACCACCACCCGTGATCTCTTTCGAGAGTTTGTCTTTGACAACAGTTTTTTTTGCTTCTTGGCCGTCTACCAATATATTGAGCCCTTCGGCCCGACTACTTCCATCCGAAGTAGCGATAACATGGACCCATTTGTTTAGCGGAATTTTATCTTGCGAGGCGATTGAAATCGCATTTCCCGGCCAGAAGTGGATCAAAGACCATTTGAGTCGACCGTCTTCAACCAAAAGTTCGTAGCCACGACTGGCCGCATCCGTCCACGCACGTGATCGATGGAAGACCACGGCTCGTTCTTTCTCGTCCGGTGTTTTCAGCCAAAGAGAAATACTAAACGGTTCATGTCGCGAAAAATTGCCGATCGACAAATCAACAGGATCATCTCCGGTAAACTCGATCGCATTGTTGAACTTCCCAGGCACAATCTTGTTCTCACCTCGAAGCAGCGCTGGTTTGTCTTGTTTGATCTGATTCGCAAGTTTGTCACCATCCTTTCTATCAAACGAAAATCGCCCAATCTCGCATTGGGACAATCCCTCATTCAATAACAAAATACTAGTCTCATTGTTCGTAGATGAGCTACGAGAATCAAGCCATGCGTCAAAGGAGTCTCGAAGACTCGTATTCAGTGTTTTTTGACTAGCTTCTTTTTCCGACACCGTTTTCGCCAAGCTGGCTATTTTTTCCTTTCCATTGGAATCGTTTAACCAAAGTGTTGGCGTTGGTGGTGATCGTGTGAAGTAGGAGTAAAGGCCAGCTTCGTCGATATTCTGAAACATCGAGAAAAGCTGATAGTATTCTTTTTGGGTAATAGGATCGAATTTGTGATCGTGGCAGCGAGCGCATTCGAACGTCAGCCCGAGAAACGCAGTCGCAAATGTTTGAACTCGATCGCAAACGTACTCGACACGGTATTCTTCTTCGACACTACCCCCCTCGGCCTCTTGTTGATGCAAGCGATTGAATGCGGTCGCAAGGATTTGGTCGTCGGTTGCGTTAGGAATCAAATCACCGGCAATCTGAAACTTGATGAATTCATCGTAGGGGAGATTGTTATTGAACGCTCGAACAACCCAATCTCGCCACGCCCACATGTCTCGTTCGCGATCCACTTGGAATCCGTAGCTGTCAGCATAGCGAGCCACGTCCAGCCAATCTGTCGCCATCCGTTCGCCATAGGCCACAGACTCCAGCAATCGATCGACTAAATGTTCGTAAGCGTTGGCCGAAGAATCGGCGACGAAGTCCGCAATCTCCTTTGGCGATGGAGGAAGTCCCGTGATGTCAAAGCTTAGCCGACGAATCAAGGTCGCACGATCAGCGGTTGGCTGTTGACGAAGGCCGCGTTCCGAAAGTGAGTCTTGAACAATGGAGTCAATCGGATGAAAGGTCTTCCCTCCTGGAATCACAACGGGCCGAAGCGATAAAAAGGACCAATGTCCTTCGTAGATCGCACCTTGTTTGATCCATTGTTCCAAAATTTCAATTTCCCTCACATTCAGAGGCTCGATTTTCGAAGTCGGGGGGGGCATCCGTTGATCGGGATCGTGACTCCTAACTCGCTTGACAAGTTCGCTTTCCTCTGGTTTTCCGGGCGTAAAAACGTCGGCCGAAAAAGCAGCGTCACTATCATCCAATCGCAAATCAGCTTCGCGTTTTGCTGCATCAGGTCCATGGCAAAAAAAGCACTTATCGGACAAAATGGGACGAACGTCTCGATTGAAATGAATTGGGTCTTCGGCGAAGATCGAGAGAGAAAGGAGGATAGCAGCTGGGAAGGAAAGGAGGTTTCGCATGGTCAACCTATTCTAGTCGAATACCGGCTGCAAATGTTGATTTTCACAGGATCTAGCTTTCCGTATCTTAAAATCCAGCAGCCTGATGTTGCGAAAGATTGTTGAAATTTTGGCTCACGTCACACTCGCCGAAAAGGTCGAGCAACAACTTACTCAAGATCCGCTATAGTATGGTCGTTTCTGACCAGGGCAAAAAACAGAATTTTGGACACGTCTCGCTGAACGTCATCAAATCGGCTTTCCGTCGGACTTCAGCGGGGGATTCGTTGTGGCGATAGATGTAACCATCAGTTGCCGTCCCGCTGGCGTAAAGACAAATGGCACTCACTTTGAGCCGCAACGCGCTAGCGTGCGGGCTGGAAGGCTAGTAATCACTTGCAAATCCGGCCCTCATGCTAGCGCATAGAGGCTCAAGATTCACAAAGTGAGTGCCATTGGGCGTAAAGCCAACGGAAACGATTGCATTCGCAGGAGATGGCGATCAGCTAGAAGTGTCCGATTTCCGACGATAGATTATATTGCACCATTAGAATTGCGGCCTTGAACGGCTCCGATATTTCAAAGATTCCAAATTACTTCAACGAGGAGTTTCCAAACTTGCATTTATCGCCTTTGAACTATGAAGACAACGCTACTGCCCTGATCATCGGCGTCGGATTGATGGGCCAACATATGGCTTCGAACATTATTCCATGGCTCAATCTCAAAAAACTCATATTGGTCGATCATTCAGCGACCATTGGCGTTGGCACGAGCAAGGTGGCTCTGGCGGACTTTGCAAGCTCCATATCGCGACAGTCAAACGACAAAACAGCGGTGATTGCCGAGACTGTCGATATCACCAGTGAACAAGCAGCACACGAGCTCTTTTTGAGGCATCCCGGCATCCAGTACTTCATGCATACGGCAGGAATATCTCCTAGACCATTGACGGCTCCCGAGGACTTGACCAAGGAAGATGTGATGGGCGCTTGCGAAGTTAATCTATGGGGAGCCCATAACGTCATCAAGCACGGAGTTAAGACAGGTGCGTTGGTCCGCGGTTCGCGAGGTGTGATTGTTTTGTCGACTTCGGCGACTGTCGGAGCGGAGGGGAGAGCTAGCGCTGCGTATGAGGAGTCCAAAGGTGGCTTGCTGAATTTCCTGCGTTTGCAATCGAGGCACTTCGTCGAAAAGTATGGTGTGATTCTGAATGGTTTGGCTCCGTCTCCGTTGCGAGGGCCAATGGCTGCACAAAATCCGACGAGCGCAGCTCGATTGCAAGCCGTTGCTGATGCGATGCCCATGGGGGCTCTGACTGAACCGAAACACATTTCTTCTGCGACGATGTTCTTCTGGGCCAAAGAATGCTGGTGCGCAGGTGAAGTGCTCACAACAGACGGTGGTTATACGAAGCATCGACCGATCTACGGACCGTTGCCAGAATGAACAAGAATGAGGCTAGCGACAATGTCGAGCCAAAAGACGCCCCACTAAGCCATGTTGTCATATATACGGATGGGGCGGCTGAACCAAACCCGGGACCGGGGGGATACGGCGTCGTTTTATTGGCCGGCAAGCATCGCAAAGAACTCTCGGGAGGATTTCATCGGACGACCAACAATCGGATGGAATTGATGGGCGTTATCGTTGGACTAGAAGCCTTGACCAAGCCATGCCGTGTAACTTTGTACAGCGATTCCAAGTACGTGGTAGAGTCGATCGAGAAAGGTTCTGTTGAAAAATGGAGCAAAAACAATTGGTATCGAACCAAATCGGACAAGGCGAAGAATGCTGATCTATGGGCAAGGTTCCTGCTGATCTATGCCAAGCATCAAGTTCGTTTCAAATGGGTTAAAGGGCATGCTGGCGTGCCTGAGAATGAGCGCTGTGATGAGCTTGCTGTTGCTGCTGCACAGTCTTACGATGCGGTACCCGATCTAGGGTACATACAAGAAATTCAGGCTAACGGTGGAACTGTACCTGACGTTGGGTTATTGCGGCCGCGAAATGTTGGTCACTCCGCCATTGCTGCAAGCACGGTGTCGCACAAAGAAGCGGGTGAGCCATGTCGAAAGTGCGGCACGCCGATTGTTAAGAAGCCTACCAAGGCAAAGACGCGTAAGCCCGGCCAGACTTACTATTACGCTTGGTATCTAAGCTGTCCAGGTTGTAATACTATGTATTTGGTGGATGAAGCCAAACGAAGCCTCTAGGTCCGTTCGAGAATCACTTGTCGTAGTTGGACGACTATTGTAGCTGGACTCGCAAGAGTTCAGTATTGGGCGAGTTTGCTCCGAAGTCTTGCGACTCCGGCTACGATAACAGCAGCGCGTCATTTCCTAGTCCGCAGCCGATGATTGACCAGACTGCGGACTGTTTCTTTTTACTCCAGGAAAGCTTTGCAATGTTTCGATGCGGCTTCGAGATTGAGTTACCTCGTTCGCTGTTGTAAGAGGCTGCAACTTAACTCGAAACGTTTTGGATTCTCCTCCTTGCAATAAAACAACTCGGCCGTTCCTTTCCTCGAAAGAACGGGTATTAGGGAAGCCTGTCGCAGGCTCCAAACCAACAACGTAACCATCCTCGACAGCGGCAGTGTTCTTCCAAAGACTCATGAACGGCAAAGTTCTCGTATCGAAATGGACAGCGAAGCCAAGCGTGCCGTCCGAGGAGGTTAGTAGTGCTTCCGACCAGTATTGGTTATCGGCGATGGGATCAATGAAGTAGACCTGTTCTTGATAGCCGCTCGCAGGACCATCGCATTGATTCCAAGTCTCTATGGATTCGGCTGCCCGAGCATCACGGGGAGCCAAGCTACGGTGAGCTACATGCACAGTCGAACCTGACTGCAATATAGGTTGCCCCACGTTGATGTGATACAACAATTGCATGGAACCCGGTTGGCTGGAGCGGTTGGTTACTGCGTCGACAATCTCAATAACCGGGCTGTCGACTCGAAAGCGATAACGCGTTTGCAATTCCAATGAGCAAACAAGAAATCTTGATTCGCTTACGGCACCGATCACATCCATGATGCCGTTTTCAACATCCACTTGAATTTCCAATTTGTGCGCCGGCAGGTTTGCGATTCGGCCATGCAGCGGGTAGCGAACGGTGCCATTTTCAGCAAACTCCGGGGCGCCATTGCTATGCAATCCGCATCGAACCAAAAGTTCGTCGAACCCTTCAAGCCAGCCGATGCCTGTCGAATCGTGAACCGGAACGAGACTTGGATGGACGGGGCCTGCAACCGGACTCTGCCATCCAATCTCCACTTTGTCACTCCAACATTTCCATAGTCCCATTCCGCGATCAGGCAAAATCGTCGCAATGACGCTACCGGTATCGATTGTCAAACAATACAGACCTGCGGAACTGCCTGAGCTCAGTTGGTGATACCGAACCTCAAATCGACCGATGCCAGTCTTTATCTTCTTTGGAATCTTGAGATCCATTGCATCGGCATTGCGGTCTTCATGGATCGATGCCGCAGAATGCGACTCCCGAAGCTGCCAGCAGAGAAGAGTGTTGGTTGGCTTGTTCATGGCTTAAGTCCTAACTTTTGAATTGGGAAATATTGGGTTCTGCAGAGGGGATGCTTATTCCTCAACAGGCAGCGAACCTGAAATGGGCCAGCAGTCACTGTGTCGTCAGGCTGGAGTGCACTGTTCTCGTGAATTTCGACGATTGGTCAACAGGTGGCGCATGGCCTGACCCTTTTGATTTGCCGCTTTCTATGGGATTTTCGGAAACGGAGTGCCGATCCGCTGACGAACGAGATTTTTGGCTAAATAACCTAGCAGCTCCGGGGCGTTTAGTGGTAATATCAAAAGGCCGCACAGAGGAAATTTGTCGCAGTATGAAGTATCGGGTTTGATTCTCGAACATTGCAAAGAAGGAGACCGGAATTGTCCAATCAACTAGCACACTTGCTATCCCCAATATGGACGCTTGAACAAAATACAACAACAATCCTGCGTATGTGGAATCTGACAAATACATAACCGAAGAACATGCCAGTCCAGATACTGTCATAAGTTCCAAAAGGGTACAGCTCGAAGTCCTTTCGATTTGGTCCGCAGTTAATGCCGATTCAAGTTGTTGGCCTAGCAACACTGCACGCGAAATCAAGTCTTGCAGCCAGTTTGCCATCTACGGTGACTTTGCCGGTCATGTAATACGCTGTCGATACGACTTCGTTGAGTTTGACATCAATTTCGATTGTTTCACCAGGCCGCACCATCCTCTTGAACTTGGCGCCATCGATACGCGTAGCAACTGGGACAGATCCATAACTGGGAGTAAATTGACTAAGCAAGATTGCACCGCTTTGCAAACAACATTCACAAAGAATGACGCCTGGAACAAGCGGAAAACCTGGAAAATGACCTTGTAGGAAAAACTCGTCGCTTGAAAAAGTTTTTCTACAGACAATGTGGTTTTCTGTCTGTTCGATCACTTCGTCCACCAACAGCATCGGCTTTCGATGCGGAATCAGCGATTGGATTTGGTCTATGTTTGCGAAAGTCATGATGGTGGTGGCTAACAATGAACCGCTAGCCTGCGAGTAATGGTATTTACTTTGTAAATTTTGAGCCTCCATGCGCTAACATGAGGGCCTGATTTGCAAGCGATCGTGGTCTTCCAGCCCGCACGCTAGCGCGGATTATTCACAACCCGACGCATAAGCGAGGGACAAGCAACAAAATCCCTCGCTTACGCAGCGGGTTACGAAAAACGGTCTACATTTGAACTGCCAATGAATAATCCTCGCTATCGCGTTGCGGCTCAAAAGTAATTACCATTCCGATGCGCGTCGCGTTATGGTGCAGCCAGAACTAGGTCGTTGCATCTAAGACCGCTTGAACACGGTTGCTCGGTTCTTCGCGGCGCTTGGCGGCGACGGAGCCAAAGTTAAGCTCTAATTGGTCGTATTCGCGGCAATCGGCAAACTCTTTGTAGAGCATACTCGGCTGAACATCGCGATTGTTTTGGTACTTTTCGCTTGAGTACTCGCGCACTTCGCCTTTGAGCTCATGGTAGAAAATCTGACAAATCCGAATACCGGCGTAGATGCGAACGGGTTGCACGGCAAACATCTCAATGGTCCAGTGGCCTCGAAAACCCACGTCGCCGAAACCGGACGAGCAATGCACAAAAAGACCTAGCCGAGCGATTGAACTTCGACCCTCGATCATGGGTACCAAGTTGTGAGTCTCGGTGTGCTCGACAGTCCGCCCAAGAAATATTTGGCCAGGACTGAGAATGAGTCCCTCATCGGGAATCGTGATTCGGCGAAAACGATTCGGATGCTTAACATCCAATACGACTTCCTCATAAACCAGAATTTCATTGTGGAGTGTCAAGTTATAACTATTGGGATTGAGACATTTTTCACAAAACGGGGTGATGTGAATATCCGTCCCTTGCCGTGCTCTGATTTCTTCGCCTGACAAGACCATGCCACAACCTACAGAAAGTTTTGGATGACGATCGATCAAAATGGGCGCAGTTGGTGCAGCGTCCCGACGTGAGATCAAGATACACAGGAAATTGGATAATGGGATGCTGGATCAGATTTTTTTATCCACATTCCCAGAAATTCATCGATTTGAACGATAAATTAATAAAAAATTACTGAGTCGGAACATTTGTTTCAAATGTCGAAAGTTTTTTTCGAATAAGTTCGGGAGAGATCAGGTACCTTGTAATTGGAGTGAGGGAACGAAATCGCCCCCATGGAAAATTAGCGAACTTTTTGCCGGTTTCGTTCGTCAATAGCTGCAAGAGATTTGCGGCCAGGACACTAGGGTGGAGACTACAATGTTGCCGATAAGAGTAGCATGAGGCTACCGGAATGAATTCAGGACGGTGGGGTTAGGAACATTATGAAATTTCGAAATCATCAACAGAAAAAGAAAACCGATGCAATTGTTGCTCATTTCCAGCTCCTTGGTCTTAAACTCGGTGAGTGCCGGTCCAACGTCATCCGGTCCGCCGCTCAAGCGATGGCTGTGGCGTTGAATACGAAAGGGAACCATTTCGCGAGGGGCGAATACGGTGCATTAAATCATTTTCGCCATTTTGCCGACGATTTAAACCGAGCTAAGATAGCGATAGCCACGTATCGTTTGCTCGACCCTCGCGAACGGACAGACGCATACGAGCGCGTTCAGCTCTGCTATCCTATCGATCGAGACTATGCTGAATCGCAAGCCACATCAACTGGCAGTTTGATCCATCAAATGCCTAATTTGTCTATAAAAACGCTTCGCCAAACTTTGTCAATCAAAGCAATTGAGGACGACCAACCTGAAACCCAGGATTCATTCAAAAAGGTTACTGGCAACCTTTCCATGGAGGAGCGACGCAGTATAGTGCGGTTAATGCGAAAATCAAACGAGTCAACCTTGCGTGGTAATTCGCCATTGGGTTGGCTCAAATCGCAATAGGGGATTCAAATTACGTCATCCCTTGATTCGGGTTCAAATGAGCTGAACTTGACTGGCCAGTCTTCGTCATTCGCTCCCGATTTCGTTGAATTCCGTTATTTGATGACAGCTTTCGCGTGTTCAACTTTTTGTACGCGCATTTTGTTTTTTCTTATTCCCTTTGAAATAGCCAATAAGTTTCCATACGATCCGCTATTTATTGGGCTACTGGGGCTGGTTCAGGCCATTCCCGCGCTCAGCTTGGCTGTCGTGGGTGGCCATTTCGCCGACCGGTTCAATCGCAGAAACTTACTGCTGTGTACTGTGACCGTTCAAGTTCTATGTGCGACTGGACTTTTGTTGGCGGAGCGATTTGCGGGCGCTTGGTTTCTGGGGTCCGTTTATATCATCATGTTTTTTCTTGGCGTGGCGAGAGGTTTTGCCGAACCCGCCTTGCCTAGCCTAGAGGCTCAGCTAGTTCATCGTAGTGCAGCCGTTAGCGCAGCAACGTGGGGCACATTGGTTTGGCACGCCTGCGCCGTAGTCGCACCCGTCTTAGCAGGTTACCTAGTAAACCTTTCTGGAATGACTGTATCCTTTGGTGCGAGTATCGTTTTCGGAGTGCTGGCTTGGCTGTTGCTGTTGCGTATCAAACCGAAGCCGATCGTTCGGACCGCCATTGATGAACCAATCATGCAGAGCCTAACAGCCGGATGGCGATTCGTTGCAAAGAAGCAAATCTTGTGGACCGCCATGGCACTCGATTTGTTTGCCGTATTGTTCGGCGGAGCTGTTGCAATGCTGCCATTGTTTGCACGGCACGTGCTGCATGTCGACGCAGTGTGGCTTGGGTTTCTGAACGCAGCACCTTATTTTGGTGCGTTGGTTACGGCATTTCTTTGCATCAGGTATCCGCCCCATGCCAAAGCGGGTATTAAGCTTCTGGCAAGTGTTTTTGGATTCGGAGTTTGCATGATCGTGTTCGCCCTTTCGGCGAATCTCGCACTATCTTTGATGGCGCTTTTTGTTGCTGGTATGCTGGATGGATTAAGCGTGGTCATCCGCAAAGCGATTTTGCGTTTGTATTCCCCGGACCACATGCGAGGACGCATTGCAGCGGTCAGTTCGATTTTCGTTGGTGCTTCTAATGAACTCGGTGAGTTAGAGAGTGGACTTGCGGCCCACTACTTAGGCCTTGTCCGTAGCGTTTGGATGGGCGGAATCGCAACTCTCGCCGTCGTATCGGGTGTCACTTTCGTTGGGCGCGAATTGCGAAAGTTCGACATGAAAAGCGAAGCCAATTCGCAGTAGCAGAAGCCGCCAAGGCTTTCGGTGACTTCATGTCGTAAATTCGAGTGATCTCACTGATACCCGAAACTCTTGGCGAGTTCCGCTACCCTAAATAATCCGCGCTAGTGCATTAAGGCTCAAAATTCCTAAAGTGAGTGCCATTTCACTAGCGCCTCCATCTCAATAAGCGCCAATCTAGCGGAAGGAACTTTGAACTAGGCGAATTGTTCAAGTCCGAATATCCTATGATCTTCGTTTCGTTTATCAGATGGACATTAGAGAACTCATGCCGAGAACTATTGCTATTGGAGATATTCATGGCTGCTTAGCAGCCTTAAATGCTTTGCTCGATGCAATTCAGCCGACACGCGACGACACCATAATTACCGTCGGCGACTACGTGGATCGAGGCCCAGATTCAAATGGAGTGTTAGAACGACTGCTTCAGCTGGAGCAAACAACGAACTTGGTGCCTTTGATGGGCAATCACGAAGAAATGCTGATTGCCGTCCTGGCACGTCAAATAGAGCCTTATAGCTGGCTCAATCACGGTGGCGTTGAAACGATGGATTCATATGGCTTCTCGGGAGATCTCGCCTGCGTTCCGCAATCGCATCGAGATTTCCTCAATCGTTTGGAAGACTATTACGAAAACGAAACCCACTTTATCGTCCACGCCAACTACGACCCAATGTTGCCCCTGGCTGAACAGCCTCAGGATTTGCTCCGATGGATCAAAATTTCAAACTTGCTCCCCGGCCCGCACATCTCTGGCAAGAGAGCAATAGTTGGTCATACTCATGATCGGCAAGGTGATATATTTGAAATTCCGCACCTCGTTTGCATCGACACTTACTGTTACGGTGGCAAATGGTTGACGGCAATGGAGTTAGAAACTGGCAAAGTGTGGCAGGCCAATCCAGATGGTTCTATGAAAGATGACATAGAGTAGCGGGCACAGTCCGTGTGCCGTTCGCGATTGCAACTGAATTTCCGATCCCTTCAAAGGCCTCTGCGTGGCAAAAAAGAATAAAGCAAAACAGGATTCCGTTGAAAAGGAACTTTCTGGCATCAACGATGCTGCCGGTGATCTGATGGAGTCCGCTTTCTGCGCTTCGGCATACAAATTATACGGTGAGCTTCGATCGAGGGCTCGCTCGGAAGGGCAACTTGGGTTTTACGTTTTTGGCACGTTCTTTCAAATGACACTGTCCCAGAGGTTGTTGCAATTCGAAACGGTTCGTGAGCGGGCTGTCGAACTGATCGCCATTTTTGAGGACGAAGAGCAGGCACGTAAAATTGAGCCGTCACTGGATCTCGATCAATATGAGAACATGATCTATTCGATGGGAGCATGCGCCTACGAGGTTCTCGCCGAAGCGACTGGAGCATTGGACGGATACAACTCAGAAGGAATGCAAGAATGCCTGACCGGTGGCATAGAAGTTTGTCATCGAATTGGCAAACTCTCATGCATTCAGTGCTTTCGCGAGTATGCCTGCGATACACATACGGCTGCCGATGACTATGAGCTAGCTCGATACCATTGCAAACAGGTGCTCAGTCAGGATGGCGAATTTCCGGAGCGTGGTGACCGTCGCTGGTTGGCCATGCTGCGGTTAGCAACCATGGATATTTTTGAGGGCCAGCATGACTCTGCAAGGTCGAAACTCGATCAGGCGAAAGAGCTCGCCCAATTGTCGAGTGTAAATGATAGAGCAGGCGCTCAAGTCGCGGCTATGTTCGAGCGTCATACGCTCGATTTGATTGAGAAACGCGAAACGGACGAGCAGACGATCATGATACTAAAAGGACTCCCGCCACGAGGGGAATGCCCCGAGTATGATCTCGATGTCGATTTTTTGACTTCCATTGGCCATGTGATGCACCAAGAATGGAACGCGGCCGAAAAATTGCTCCTTGCTTGGAACAAAACACTTAAGCAAAACAAGGCCATTACAAAATGGTTGGAGGCCGGAATCCGGCTCACAGCTTTATATCGATTGCGTGGCGATATGGCCAAAGCCAAGCGACTAAGTGTGCAATTTGAGGAAGCTGCCACCAAAGCAAACGACTGGCAATCGATCCGTCGACTACATCAGATTCTCGACGAATCGATTGAGATTACACCATTGGGAACAGTCGTCCGTAATACGCGTTCTCCAACTGGGTCGCAACAACCCGAACCGTCCTCCGTCGCTACCGACCTGGACGTCAAGCCGACAGATACTGTTGAAGCAAAAGTCCCCACTCCACTTGGGACTTGGATTGACGATTTTACAGAACGGATGCACTCCGCAGGCAAAGAAGCCGAAAATGATTCAAAGGAACGTGTCGACGTCGCACCGTTTCGACAAGAACTATTCGATCGAAATATCAAGGACTTTGTACATCCCGAAGATATCGGAAGAGCATTGTACCTAATGAACTTCTTGGTAACTCCAGATTCCGACCGGGCTATGGTCTGGAAATGGGCAAACACATTGGTTTCGTCGCATCAAGAGGTGGCTTACTTGATTTCCTTGCTTGCCCGACTCGGAATGACGATTAGCATGCTTGATCGATTGTCTGCAGAACTGGATTTCGACGCCACGCAGAATGCATTCGACGATGTGAATGATCTCGATGATCTAGATAGCTTTGATGACTTATTAGCCCATGAGAGAAATCTGCCACCGACCTCTATTAGCAACGATAGGCTCGAACAGCTAGTGCGCAAATCGTTGCAAATGGATGCAACAGGGGTTAATAACAACTTCCGCGCCGCCGAGGTTTTTGAGTACATTGGAAACGCTGGAGAAGCTGAACGATGCTATGCCCGTGCGTTCAAGCTCGATCGTACAAGGGATGATGCAGCGCTCGCCCTTGCGAGAATTTACTCGGAGACGGATCGATTGCAAGACGCTTTGTATGTACTGGATCTTTGCATTCGGGAGGGTGGCGACTCAGGCGAACTCCTCTTCGAGGCAGCGTTAAAGGCACATGCACTGACCCAACATGAGTTGCAAGTGAGCTTCCTACAGAAATTGCATCAACGCCATTCACCAGGCCCTTGGACGAACTACTACCTCAGTTCTGGACTGCTTGAACTCAAAAGGCCGCTCGAGGCTACGGAAGCCATCGATTGCGAAGTTGCCATGTTTCAGTCGACTGGGCTACACATCGATTCAGTCAGAGCAGCGGCCTATGCCCAACTTGGTCAGTCTCAAGAAGCTGCTAAAGAGATTAAGATCGCGCTTTCCCGGCCACTTTCCAAAATAAGTGATTTGACTTTGAGCGGCATTTCCGGTGCTTTTGAAAGGTTGATTACCGCTGCGAAAATGTGTCCCAATGAACGCTCGCTTCAGCTGCAAGTGGAGCATAAAATGCTTGTTGCAGGAATTGCAACGGAAAGCTATTTCGAACAACTTCGAGCGAACGAAAAACCGTGCGACTTGTATTTGTACCAGTGCTACGTTTCACAGCCACTCGACGCTGCTTGGGCAGACTCGGAAGGTTGCCTGCCTGATCAGTCCGAATGGCAAACTTATATAGCACAGTGGGGCGTGTTAGCACGAGACTCTGATGAAGCAGAGAATGTGGCCTTGCAATGGCAAGCCAAGTGTTATCCGCTCGAAGGTACCCTTGTCGACATTGACGGTTCCAACGAGCCGCTTCATGACCGGCCTGGCATCGCCTTCCAAGGCCCCCGATACCCAGAAGACGAATTCGAGGAAGATGAAGACGATGATGATGATGAGGGTGACTACTAGGGGATAACGTAGCATAGGCATCTTGCCTGTGGGGATTTCTCATGAGTACTCAGGCTGGAAGCCTAAGCTACGTCAATGGATGAATCTTCTAGTGACTGCGATTTGCTTCCGGTCTATGTCGATCTCTAACACTTTCACTCTGAGGATATCTCCAACCGCAACAATTTCGCTCGGGTCCTTTACATAGACATCGGCCAACTGCGAAATATGAATGAGCGCATCTTGGTGAACACCGATATCGATGAAAGCCCCAAAGTGCGTCACATTGGTGATAGACCCTTCTAGCACCATGCCGGGCTTGAGATCCTGCATGCTATGAACACTCTCCGAGAAGTGAACTACACGAAACTCGCGGCGCGGGTCGCGACCTGGTTTGGCAAGTTCTTGCAGAATATCTATGACGGTCGGCAACCCAAACCGATCGTCAACGAAGTCTTTAGGCGATAGCTTTTGCGATAAAGCAGCGTTGCCGACCAGGGACGCCGTGTCGGCTTTGAGGTGTTTCGCCATGCGTTCGACGATCTCGTAACTCTCTGGATGGACGGCCGAGTTGTCGAGAGGCTGTTTGCCCTCCCGAATTCGCAAGAAACCTGCGGCCTGCTCAAATGCTTTGCTGCCAAGTTTCGGGACCTTGAGCAATTGCGATCGGGTTTCGAATCGACCTTTTTCGTCTCGATACTGGACGATATTTTCAGCCAGCTTCGGCCCAATTCCAGCGACATGGGACAGCAGCGATGCACTTGCCATATTGAGATCGACCCCAACGCTATTCACGCAGGACTCGACTTCGCGATCGAGTCGCTTGCGCAATAGTTTTTGGTTGACGTCGTGTTGGTATTGGCCGACACCGATAGATTTTGGATCGGCTTTGACTAGTTCCGCAAGCGGATCTTGCAATCGATGAGCGATACTGATGGCTCCACGCACGGTGAGATCAAGATCGGGGTACTCGCGTGCAGCAAGTTCACTTGCGGAGTAGATGGAAGCACCAGATTCACTGACAAGTACCTTGGTGATTTTCAATTCATGTTGGCGAATAAGACTTGCGACGAACGCATCTGTTTCTCGCGAAGCGGTACCGTTTCCAATAGCCACGAGTTCGACTTTGTATTTGGTGATCAAGCCCACGAGGACTTTGGCAGCTCCGTCAATGTCGTTTTGCGGTGGAGTTGGGTAGATGGTTGTATTGGTCAAGAACTTCCCAGTTCCATCTACAACTGCGACTTTGCATCCGGTGCGAAAGCCAGGGTCGATCCCGATAGTGACTCTCGGTCCCGCTGGAGGAGACAGCAAGAGTTCGCGAAGGTTTTTGCCGAATACGGCGATCGCTTCTTCATCGGCTTTTTCTTTGAGTTCTTGGAGCACAGTGGTTTCTGTGGCAGGCATCAAGAGTCGTTCACAGCAGTCCTCGACAGCAGTGAGTAGATCGTTATGGAATTCAAACTGGCGATTGGTTACGAGTTGTTGTTTGAGTCGGGCGACAGTTTGATCTTTATCGACTTCGATACCGATGCGAAGCATGCCTTCGGTTTCGCCGCGAAGCATGGCGAGCAAGCGGTGAGAAGGGATTTTTGCTGCCGGTTCGCCAAACTCGTAGTACATTTCAAATTTGGTGGCTTCTTCTTTTTTGCCACGTTTAACTTGGGAGGTAACTCGACCTCGCAATTTGGCTTCTTTGGCGAGCCAAGTGCGCGTGTTGGCTTGATCGGCCCAAGACTCAGCAACAATATCGAGAGCACCTTGCAGAGCTGTGGCCGGGTCGGGCACTTCCAGTTCCATGTTAACGTACTGCCTTAGAACATCTTGTTTGGGCTGACCGATTACTTTCTGGCTGAGCAGCAAATCTGCCAATGGTTGTAGTCCTCGTTCACGAGCGATGGTTGCGCGTGTTCGACGTTTGGGTTTGAACGGCAGGTAAATCGCTTCAAGAGTTTGCAGGTCAGTGCAATCGACGATTTGTTGGCTGAGTGAGTCCGTAAGGAGTCCTTGTTCGTCAATGGTTTTGAGGACGGTTTTTTTGCGAGCTGCCAGTTCTCTAGCTTTTTCGAGGGCATCTTCGATGGCTCGCAGGGCCATTTCGTCTAGCCCTTGGGTGGCTTCTTTGCGATAGCGAGCGATAAAGGGAATGGTGTTTCCGGCGTCGAGGAGTTCGATGGTCGCTTGGACCTGTCGTTCGGAAATCGAAAGTGATTGTGCAATTTGTCTGACGAAGGACAAGAGATCTAGGTCGACTGGGATTTCAGAAGTCATACGATTGGGGCTGGAAAATGGTACAAAAAAGTAAGCTGAATGATTGTTCGGACGACAATGTGCAATCAACCAATGCCTTTGATAAGCAAATTGGTTCCAAAGCACAAGACTTTGTGCGAATAACAGGGCGCACGCTGAGCAGCCGTGTTTAACTGATCGAGGCCCTAGAGCCTAGATCGAGGACCTCCGGAAACTTGTGACATAGGAATTGCGCGCTTTGCAGCGGGCAGTTTTTTGGACCATAGCAAAAAGATCGATGTGTTTCGCTGAGATTTCAGCAATAGTCAGATAAAGCAATGATTCTAGAGAGAACCTTGGCGAGCGGATCGATTTCCGTTACACTTCGAGCCATCTGAATGGCCGGAACGGCAATTTAGACCTAAATCGGGCCGTAGCGCAGCCTGGCTAGCGCGCTACCTTGGGGTGGTAGAGGTCGTGGGTTCGAATCCCGCCGGCCCGATTTTATTTTTCTTTGTCAGGAAGCGACAAACAGTGTCATTTCCTTTCGTTTTGTTGATGGAGTGCGGCACTTGGCCCGTCGATGCATTGTCAGGCAGTGCCCCACTTTGTCCCTCAGCGACGCCTGAAATGCAGCGCCCGTGCAGCGCATGCTCATTTGCTGCTCTCACTGGCATTTTGATCTTCGCGACCGCTTTGGCCTGATCGTCAATGCCAATATGCGTGTATCTTAGGGTCATCTTAATGTCGGAATGGCGCGCCAGCTCTTTGGCTTCTGGCAAAGAAGCTCCATTGCGAAGCAATTCGGTGATGTGCGTATGCCTTCCTGCCGCATGGAAATCGGCAACCCCCTCTTCGGTTACATAGGGGATCCCGATTCGTTCTAAGTCCTTCTTAACCATCACTGCCCCGGCCCGAATATCCAGTTTTGGAAACAATTTGGCTGTTTGCGATAGTCCTGACAGCCAACCGTGCAGTTGTGCCACTAGCTCTGGGTGCAATGGCAACACGTCCTTCCGGCGGTGTTTCGATGCACCCGCCTCAACGGTTATCGTCGGTGGATTCGCCTGTAGATCAAAACTACGCGGCGTTAAGCTTGCAAGCTCATTCTTTCGTAGCCCAGTCATGTAAGACAGGGTATAAATACGGGCACGCGTTTCTCCGTCATACCGCTGAATTGACTTTCCGCTGTCTCTAGCTGACCGGACAAGCCTTGAAAATTCCTCTGCCGATAGGGCCCGGCGCTTCCTGCGAACGTCCACTTCGGCATTGAGTGGTTTGAGTGTAGCGATTGGCGATCGTGTCAAACGGGCCGTTTGAACGCACCAATTGCAAAACATGCCAAAAGCTTGGAGATAGTGGTTGTAGGTCCGAAAACCGAAATCGGGTTCCTTCTGAAGGGTTTGCATCACTTCGAGAATTGATTCATCGCCGATATCGGCAAGACATTTCAAATTACCAAATTCGACGATCCGCCGAATACGATTCATGACAATCCGCACATACTTTGCGGTATTGTCCTTTATACTCGATTCGAACGCCTTCAGATGCTCTTCCATGGGCGATTGCTTATGCTCCTGCGCTTTTTCAAGCTCAGGATCTATCAAGCCAGTCTTTCGAAGCAGAGCTTCGTTTTCGAGCTTGGCGGCAAGCTGCTCGGTGAGCCCTTTATCGGTAAATCCTTGTAGCGTTTTACGCTTGCCACAATGGTCGACGTATTGAATCGTATACGGTTCGTTCTTAACTTTGCGTCGTTTGAAAATCGATGCCATGGTTATGGGTTCCTTGTGCTTCCATTGTCACGCGAAACAATGAACGGGCAACCGTCTGCGATCCATTTTTGAATTTCTTCCATGCGCCAACGAACGGCACCGCCAAGCCGTAGGGGATCAGGCAATTGACCTGAACTCTTCATTCGCCAAAGCGTACGTGTTGATATGTGAAGCAGTTTTGCTAGTTCTGCAGATGTGACTAGCACTGATTCAGTTGTCTGGTTCTCGTATTTCATACCAGTGTCTCATTGAGAGTTTTGGACCGTAAAAAATGGATTCCACTATCGATCAAGACCTCGCTCGCGCTGATCCTGATCCATTCGCCCTTCGGACTGTTTGACACGATCCGACAACATTGAACCGGTCGATTGTTTCTCTTCGTCAGGTTCAGCACTTCCTCTCCGTGCCTCCGCCACTTCGCCCGGCGTCTTAGTCCCGTAGATGCCGTATTCCGTTTGCCCTGCAATGTTGGAATTGGGGTACACCGCTGCTCGAACCTCGCGTAACCCTTGTCTTAACATCGCTGAAAGATGCCCTTCACCAATTTTTGCCATGATTGCCCTACTTTCTGATTAAATTTACCTACGACCTCGATGGCGGAACCGTTCCTCCAAATGCGACTGCTCGATCATTGCGTCGTTGAGATCCATCACTTTTACGTCGTCCACGCGACTCCAAACAAAACTTTTAAATCGCAAAGAAGCTGCCCCAAAAATCAAATACCAGCCGAGGGGCTGATTGATCTGGATAACAAGTAGCGCAAATATGAAGACAAGCAGTGGCTCCTGAAACATTTTGAATTGCAATTCGTCAATGCGAGACTTGGGATTCAATAGTCGAGGAAATCCGTTGTAGTACGAATGACAGATCTCACCGCGAAGGCGTCTTGTTACGGCTGTAGCACGAGTTACGATGACCATCAGAAAATAGAAGGCCAAGTAACCCATCAATGGTTCCAAATTGTGGCCCTCCCAAAACACTGCAAAGATCGGGATCAAGCCAAAGACTGCAACTGCAGTAAAGCCCAAGTAACGGGTCCCCATGTTCTTGTGCAGGAACACTTCCAATGAACACGCCCAAGTGTGAATGAGAAACATGACGATATTCATCGACTGTTCAAAATCATCAAACATATTTCGGTTTTCGTTTGATTGCTGATTCATCTAATCTCCCTTTCTGATCCCGTAAATTAATAGTGAAAACAATTGTCTAGAACTGTTGCTTAAACGTAACTGGCATCCACGGGCGACCCGTAGTGCTGAATTTGCGGCCGCCCTGATAAAGAATCCCATCGACACACCAATGAGGTGGCCCACCCTTGCGAAGATCAGCAAAAACCTGAGGCTGTACTTCGTATTCGAAAGTCTCACTCATGCCAGCGCTTTGCGTCGGGTTGGTGTTTCCCCATAGCGATTGCAACCAAGTGCTTTGATTAGACGAACTATTTGAATTGAACAGGTATTGTCGCGATCTTCCGATTAGGTCTGCCGCATAGAGATTGGTTTTGATGTCCGCTTGTTGGTGGAAAATATGGCTTTGCAGATTTCCAAGCAGGCTATGGACTTGGGATTCGGCTTGATCGCCAAAGACGGCAAAATAATTGCTGATGGATTGCGTTGCATTGACAACCGCCGTACGAGTGCTCCGAGCCGTCGTTTGAAATACTTGGTCCTCTTTGACCGCCGTAAGGTGACTTTCGTCAGTTACGATGAAGACCGGCCTACCATTCTGGGATACGTCGCGTCGCTCCTGGGCACGTTGCATGCAGTATTTCCACTGGACCTGTACGAAAACGCCTGTATCACCCCACAGCTTTGTTGCAAGATCGATAATAAATATTTTCCCGTCCTGGGCCATCTCGGGAGCGACGTTCGACGTTGTGCTGGTTAACTCCCGAATAAGGCCGCGATTGAGCACATCGAGCATGCTCGTAAACACGCTCAAAATGACGGAGCGGGTACGATCCGATAGCCCTGGCCATTCCTTAAAAAAGAAATCGGCGGTTAATTCCAAGTCTTTGCGACGAACGGGGTCCTTGGTTTTCTTATCGGCCTCCTCAAGGCACTGGCAACAATACGAGTCCTTCCGCCATTCCTCTGATCGCAATTGTTCGAACGATGTAGGTGCAGAAATTACCAATTTGTAAAGATCCGTCGAACTTAAGCTGCCTTTGGCCAGCACTTGAAGGTCGACCGAGTTGCGAACAACTTGCTGATTGGTACGCTGCCAATAGCCTTCGTCGCTTCCGCCCCCGCCACTGCTATTGTTGCGCTGGCTGATTTCAAGCAGGGTCGTCAGTAACGTCACAACCGACTGAGTTTGGCCAGCACCAGCATCAGTTCGGTGAAGCTCCGCATCCAATGCGTTAAATCGGTAGGGATTTAACGGCGTGAAGACAATCACGTCCTTCTCCCTACCTAGCTTTCTGCACAGTCTCAAGTAATTGCCGCAGTCATCCGGCTTGGAGGTTAAGAATATCCCCCCGAACCCTGCCATAAGAAATGAACGAATAATGGCTTCCAGACTGCCAGTACTTTTTCCGGAGCCAGTTGATCCAAAGATCTGCGTCCCCTGGCAGGCATCGCCTACAGTCCAACTGTCTTGACCGTTCAAATTCAAAATCGGCGTAGTCAGCCCCCACTCCCGATTCTCAGAATTTTGCCGTCGCTTACTTTTCCCCCACATAACTCATCTCCTAGATGGCTAACCAGTAATTCGAGATTGATCACGCAGTACATTGACGAAGGTCGCGAGTTCCACACCTCGAGTACGTTCACGCCGAGCTTTAGAAAGTAGTTCTTCGAGCCAGGCAATGAAGCTAGCCATGTCGAGCCCAGGGCCGCAAACCGTTACGGTGCGATCGGCATCCAACGACGCAACTGCTCGACCCGAAGAGGGATTTTTTGGCTTTGGAGCGTCCTTAGAATTGCGTTTGCGAATCGCGCCAATGAGTCCATCGCGGGTCAGTTTTCCTGCCGTGACTTGATTCGCTAATTCTGCTTGAGAACTTGTGTCTTTGACCTTTGTCAATTCGTAGGCGCTGCTCGCCGGAATTGTTCCTTGATCAACCTTTTCTAAAATATCCTTTGGCAATGTCAAAATTGCCAGGCTTTTGGTGACCGATGCCATAGAAATACAAAGGCGCTTCGCGACCTCCGATGACGACCACATAGTCAACTCCATCAGCCGCATAATCGCAAGCGCTTGTTCGCTAACGGTCAAATGCTCATGCTGGCAATTAGCAATAAACTGCCGATGAATCGTTTCGGCATCACTTAGGATTGCGTTATCGATCAGGATCGGAACTTTTTCCCAGTTGAGCCTAATTGCAGCCATGCACCGCCGTGCTCCATCGAGAATCAGTAGCCGTGTTTCCACTTGACGCACGCGAATGGGTTGCAACATCTTTACTTCCTCAAGGCTTGCCATCAGTCCGACAATCCCTTGCTCGTCAAACGATTGCCTGATGTTGGAATCCGCAATCAGATCGCGTGGATTCGCATATTGAAACTTTTCAGTTGTCATTGTTGGTACCTTCGTTGAGAATGGGAATTGAAACATTGCATATTGCTTGAGACATAAGCGACTCGCGAGGCCGCACCTAATTCGATCGCAAGAAGTCGCTTGCGAATCCCGCACGCTCGTAGCTATCGGCCAACATTCGGCGACAGCGTTCTAATTCAAAGACAACGAGGTCAACCTTTTGGTAAACGAGTTGTGGTGTCACCGCATCAAGGTTGACTTCAGACTCAACGGTGAAACTGTCAAAGCCAAACTGTTTGGAGAAGCACCATCGGAGCCCACGCATCGTTCTGTTTCTTCGGATAGCCGCATCAACTACTGTTTTGGGCGCTTGGATTGATGAGAACACAAGTCGAGAGTGTCCAATAATTCTTAACTCGTTGCGACATATTAACAATGAAACCAAGTGTCTTGATTGCTCAAGCCTGATAACGACTGTGATCATGTCGGTGCACTTGTTCCTAAACTCAAAGTCGAGTTTCAAAATAATCTTGCGAGCTTTTTCTCGCAGATGTTTTGATGGATGGAAGATCCGTTCAATCATTCGTTGTAGCACGAGAGGCCCCCTCCTTAAAAAAGTTGGATTTGATTTACGAACAAATCGGACGGAGGTTTTCGCGGCAGTATTCAAGTTCGCAAACTACTCCGTCCAGTACACTTTCAAAGCAATTTGTGTTGCAGCTATTTAGTGCTGTATGTGCAGTCACGGCAAAGATCGTGAGTGGTCCATACGCCAGAACCGACCAAGCGGCTCCTTGTAGGGTGGCGTTGCGGTTCAAGAAAATGCGAGCAATCGAAAAGGGCATCTCGTGGTGTTCCATCACCACATCGGAAATGCCGTATATCGACAGCATGTTCAAACGTGACTCGAGCAAAACCCTATACGCCCCTGTTTTCCTTGCCAATAAAAGTTCCGTCGCGTCCTGACACGACTGCTTGGGAACCAGTCCCAAGCAACGGAGAATTCGACTTAGCTTGCGCTGGTACTTGCTGTTAGGAGTCATTTGGCGTCGTACAACCGTCTCAAAAAACATGTGTAAGCCTCGCGTAAAAAGTCCTTCAATTGTCAGTGGCTACTGGCAAAACCCTGCCCTTTGAAGCGCTGCGTACATGGCTGGTATCTCACTTTGCATGTACTTCGCAACATGAGCGAATGACCGACCATCAATTGCACCTCGCGTAATCCTTATTTGGAGAAGCAATAGGAATGCATCGTCGCTATTGATGAGGCCCCATGTACCGTATTCCAACGTGGAATTTCGGGCATTGATCAATGATTCCAGTTCTCGCGTAGTATGGCGGAATCGGACAGGGCACACAGATCCCGTCATTGGCTGGCGGCCTTCGATCGCAAAAATGCATCGTACGCCGTCGTATTGAAAGACGATTGTGTCAGCTTCGAGGGAGTCTAAATGTCCTCCAAGCAGTTCGCAAGCATCAAATGCTGCGCCCGCGAGCGGCGAAAGTCGATGTGCATACGCTTTTTCGGCAGCATGTTTCTTGTGTCTTTCGTGGCGATAATGGTGCAATGCGTGCACCCCAAAGTGAAGCAACGTATGAAGTAGTTGATTGTGCGACACAGGTTTGTCCCCTATGGAAAATGAAAAATGCGAAAAGAAGTAGCTTGAAGAACAGCAACTAATCGGCTGTCCTTCAACGATTTTCAGACATCGGCGATCAACTAACCCATGAGGTCAGTTCGCCGATAATCGCAATGCCTCGCGGGCAGAAGCGATGCCAACCAACAATGCCCCCAAATCGTCAATTAAGCCGATTGGCCCAAGGAGAGCTTCCGGCATGAGGTCGACAGGGCTAATCACATAAACAATGCATCCAACCGCCATCAAAGCCTTTTTCATGACGTCGCGCATACGACTTTGCGGAAGTGCGAGCACAACCACAAAAACAAGGCCAAAGATGGTAGAACAAACTGCTAAGACGCTGAGAAACCCAAAAAACGTAGACATCGAACTGCTCCTCGAAATGAGAATCGCTTGGACAATCTGTCCAATACACCTTTTGATTTGCGGCGGGAAACGCTCTCGCCTTGCAAGAAAAGCAGAATAAGCTCAATTCCAAAAAAGAAAAAACTGCGTTCTTTTTGTGCGCACTCGCTCGGACAGTTCGAGAGGTCGAAAAAATGAAAGTCGATCAGCGTTGTTTGGTTTCGAAAGGCCTGGCTTGCCTGCGAGCCTGTGCTTCAATCGACTGGATCCATTCCCTGGACTCTGTCTTCCCGGCTGTAATGCCAAGCCGATCATAATCTTCGAAAAGAAGCCTCATCACCGTGGGTCCGCGTTCTGAGTATTCTACGCCGGCGTCCGCTTGAGGAATTCCAGCCGCTTGGCAATAAGCGATTTGTGCAAGTTCACGTTCAAGCTGCATGACGGTTTCAAGCTCATCAAAAATGGAAATGTCCATAATTTCCATTCGCTTGAATCCAAAATCGTCGTCAGACTTTTCTCGCAACGAGGCAATCGTAACGCGGTCTGTGGCAAAACGCATTTTTGACCAGTCAAAGTGATCCAATTTGCGTTGCGAATCTGGGTGACGAGTTGACATACATTGACCTACAGATTTTTTCTTCCGCAGAATCAATAGTTCAGCTTTCATAACATGTCCAGCAAAAATGAAGGCTACACCTTCATTGAATTCACGAATGCTCGCGCTAATTTTGCGAAGGCCCGGCCATCTTCTGTCAAATTTCCAGCCTTGTTGTTACCGCTGTCAATCAAAGTTGTGACCCGATGTCGGCGCTCGCTGAGCGCATTTTCCAATCCCAGTATTGCCTTGCGGAGGTTTGAATCACTTTGCCCCTTCAAGTTTTTCTGCTTGAGAATGGATGCAATTTTTAACATTCCCATCGGACCGTACTCTTCAATAGCGTCAACGATCAGAACGAACGATTTAATCCATTTGGGTTGTTTGATCCAACGGAGATCGTCAATCCCGTTACCAAGCAGTCCTTGTTCCTCCAATCGATATCGAAGAAAGCGGAGTAGTTCATTCCCTGGAAATTGCTCCTCCAAGGCAATGAAGTGGCTTAAGGCAATCGGTCCAATGCTTTCGATCACCTTGCATGCAAGATCGGATCGCCAGCGATCACCGGACAAGGCTATTTTTAGCAGACTTGGCGTAAACTTTTCGGCTTCGTGACCCGCTCTGGACAGTGCGACTAGTAGGTTTGTCACCAAGTCTTGGTCATCTGACTCGAGTAAGTTGCTAAATTCTTCGAACCGGTTGCAGATCTGTAAACTTGACAAATGTGCAGAAAACAATCGTGAGGCTTGTGAGCTTGGATTCTCGACGATTGCTCTCAGCATCGCAGCTCTCGCAGTTTCTCCAATATTTCCCAACGCAAACAGCGAGATCCAATTTCGAAACGTCGTGTCTCGTTTTGCCAATTCAAGCAACGGGCGAATAGAATGCTCACCAGCCTCAACAGCAATCTTGGCAAGTTTCTCGAGGACTACGATGTCTCTCTCAACGGCCATCCGTTCAACGATAAACTGTGCGTCTCTTCCGACCAATGGGGGACAACACCACAGTAACACGGTTGCTGCCATGTTGCGAATTCGGACCTTTCTCGACTCTAGTCTCTTTATCAGTATCTGAATTGCATCCGGTGGAAAACCCTCTTTCAACCGCTTGAGATTCTCTGCGGCTCTAAGCACCACTTCTTGCGAATCTGTACTCAAAAGTTCGATGAGCATTTGTTTGGCATCGAATGAATGCTGGGCCATCGTTCCAATCGTGTACACAAGCCTGTCTCTCACTTTCTGAGAGACCGTTGCGTCATTGATACCGCTAAGCAAGAAATCAAACCCGATTTTCGAGCTTGCACCGATTCCAACCAAACGATCTGACAAGCAAAGAAAGAAGTCTGCTCTGCCAATTTGCTCTGAGATTCCAATCAAATATTGCCATGCACGTTCACTATGTAGTCCAAAGTGAATCAACGCAATCGCCGATTCAAATCGATCCACCTCGTCGCCGCATTCCCCATTCAGCTTTTTCAGGAGTATTTGCAAGGCGATTAACTTAAGACTCTCAATTCGCAAAGCGACTGCTGGGACGAGGTGGCGAACGACTGACTCGTCATCCGAAAGATGTTTTTCAACGATTGAAAATGCTTCTTGCGGTACAAATGGCAACCACTGCAAAATCCCATACGCTGTTGACTGCAATTCCTCTGAATCACAATCTAAGTATCGAAGCAAGACACCTATTGCGAGGTGGCATTCCTCTGAAGCATGAAAAAACAACAAGAACAATCGTGCTGCAAATAGCCTTTCCAATTCGTCAGGGCACTTCAGTTCTTCAAGCAGCGATTCTCTAATTTCCCGCCGCGGAAGGTCGTCTAGCACCAACAAGAATCGTTCTGGATCAGACGTCGAAGCGCCTTTCGTCATAGCTGTACTTTCTTCGAGAAGACCTCGCACCATGGCTTTGGTCTTTTCTTTTGAAGGCATAACCCGAAACTCTATACTTGACATGACTCCTCCAATTGATCTGAAACGATAACGATTGCCGAATGCGTCGTTCCTGAACCTGTTGCAAACTTGCTTGAATGTCCCATTCCAGCCTTTAATTGCTTTTACGCATTGCACTAAACTTGATTCATCCTGCCACAAAATAACTTTGATGTCGGGGCGACACCGGCAGGATCGCCGCTAGCGTACCTAATTCCAATTTACAGTCAGCGTCGGTGATGCATTCACTAACCCGTCGCCAGCATGCTCCACCTGCTCACAAATCAGTAATGTGATTGTTGTGCGAGCCTTCGGCCATCATAACACAATGAGAAACATCGAATGACGTTTCCTTCACGTTTTGCCACTGCATTGCTTGAAATTCATTAAGTCGGTTTGTCGCGATCACCCATCCATATTCGGATGCATAATTGTTGAACTGGCTCCACTGCATCCACGCTCCACATTGATCCTTGCGATATTGCTTCGGATCATTTCCAAGGACTACCAATGTCAAGTCCCAAGCGAGAAGCTTGTCATGTTCATTGTCGGGCATAGGCGCGACCTTTCAGAAAACTAAGACTTCCGGAAGTAATTCTCCAACAATACACGAAGTATATTAAAGTGTAGCCCGCAAGCAACTATGCACGGGACATTTCCGATAACGCCCCCACCGTCCAACGATTTCGATCTGCATATTTTTGATCCGACTTTGGATTGCTACGAGATCCTAATCTCTTCGATCAATGGCGAATCCTGGCGCCCTTCCAAGTGGCCCGCTTCCTGTATCCACGGTACACGGTGTCGGATAATTCCAGCAAATAGGCTTATGCAAGGACGTATTTCTTCGTTTAGTTTCTTGCCGTTAATGCGAATCGTGGTTGCTCCAAACTGCAATTTAATTCCTTCGGAAGGATCGAACTCGGCGCGTTCTAGCCACGGGTAGCCAATACACGTAATGTTGCCGGTGCGGTGCCTCAGTTCCAGCATAAGTGCACGGTCACGCGTACCGCGAAGCCAGCCAAAGGTTTGAAGATTCTCCTCCAACTCGGCTTCTTCCGTTCGGCGACCGGAGTGATCATCATTTCGCCCAACCAGTCGGTTCAAGATACTATCGTTCATTCGCGAGCTCCTCTCGTTTTGTTTCTATTTGAGGTGCGCGATAAGCAAGATCCATGCCGGGGCGATAAGGAGGTACCAAGTCGATCGCGGATAAACGTTGTTCGCTTTCAGCGATCGCTTGCCTTAGCAATAGCTTGCTGTCCGTATAAATCGTCGCTCGGTTCTCACCCCGCGAGACTGATACATAAAACTGTTCCGGTGAAGATGCCGCGAAGGATTCACTGGACTGTCCGATGAATACCTGCTTGACCGATTTTCCTTGTGAAGCATAAGAAGTTACTACGTAGCCATGTGTCAAATGCCCAAATTCCCTTGCGATGGTCCAGCCGTTTTCGGCGAGTTGTATGCCGCCACCTTTGGTAAATCCTTTGATGGTGTAAAGGGCGCCATTGTTCAATCGATGTGCGCCATCGGCAGTTGTGCCATTATGCGTGATCCGAATCCGGTCACCCGCCGCAAACTCTGTGTGAGATGTGTGGAAGGTCTGAAATCGATCCGCAAACTTTAGGGTTGCGTCTGAGAGATCCTTGGCTTCGAGACGTGCTCCACGTTTTATGCCCGGTGCGTTTTGATGAAAAACGACTACGTCGGTTGGAGCATAGTTCACCGAATCACCACGTTCCGCTTCGGTAAATCTCGCATTCGTTAGAATCGCAAACTTGTGCGAGTCCTTTCCTAGGAGCTTAGCCTTTTGCAGCCGCTCACGAATCTCGGCAGTGATGCGTGCTCCTTCTGCATGCGTAGGAGAAACGGCAAGAGCTGTTTGCCCACTTGTAACGGCTGCAACAAAGTCCGCTGCCATTACTTGATATCGCTCCCTACGATCCAACTCCTTGACCCAATGCATTGAACTGAGCTTGTCGAAACCCGCGAGTGTTTTACCTTCACTGAGGAACTTGACTGCGGCTTTGTAGTCACCCGATTGACGCTTGATCTCTTTGACCTCGGCAGGCACAATACCTGCTTCGGTTTCCAAAAGTTTCAGAGTCGAGCCTCGTTCCACCGAGGCATGCTGCTTTCGATCTCCCGAGAGCAAAACTCGTGCGTTAATGCGTTCTGATAGTTCGAATAGTATGTTCATGGTCTTTGCACCAAGCAGACCAGCCTCATCTACCCATATCAACTGGCCGCGCGCTTCCTGCTGGAGTTTCTTGTCCACCAATAGCCGTGCAACTGTGTCTGCTTCATCAAACCCGGCAGCTCGCAATACGCCTCGACTAGCATCCGCCGATGGAGCAAAGGCGAAGACCTTGATGCCGGTATTCTGGATCGCTTCAACTGTTTCTTGCATAAGCGTTGTTTTGCCCACTCCTGCAGCGCCTCGCAGTAACGTGACACGGTCACGTGAACCCAAAATATGCCTTACCGCTGATTTCTGCTCTGCATTCAACCAGTCGCATTTGAATGAATCATAGTTTCCGAGAATCGGTGAGCATTGCCCCCTCCCCTGCCTTGCAAAGCCAATGATCTGCCTTTCTTCCGCAAGCACCTCCTGTGTGGTAACAACCATCTGACCATCGCGATCGACTCGTATAAGCGGGAGGCTCTTCGATTGTTCTAGGACATCCTCCAACGTTGCCTTACCAACACTTTGACGAAGGGCCAGAGCAATCAACTTGCGTTCGGGAACGACCGATTGTCGTTCAAACGCATGTAGCTTTGCGTACTCAAGCCCAGTCGCTGCTGCCGTACCATCGTCTGGCTCCGAATCGCTACCAAATTTTCGTTCTAGCAATTCAAGTTGCTCAAGTTCGGCAGTAGACATCCGCTCTCGCCATTCGGTTTGTAAATCAGTGAAGCTCAATTCTTTTTGCTTGCGGCTTCGGGTTCTCGCCCCAAGCTCGGATTTGACCTCGGCATTTTCAATTCCCTTTTCCCTTGCCAGATCTTCGATCTCTGCGGTACGTCGAGAGAACTTCTTAAGCGTAGATGCATTGATGCCCGCCAACTCCCAGTTTTTGTCCGTTCGATGAATAGGCAATCCAAGATCACTCAATCGATGCGCAAATCGAGAATGGAACACCGCTTCAAAGTAGGGTGCATCTCGCTTCAGCCCCCGAAATTGTCCCGCCTTGAAAGTTTTTTCTTGCTCGTCCCAGGTCGTATTAAATACAAAGCAATGTGCATGCAGATGCGGGTCTGGAACTCCGTCGACTGGCCGAGCCGTAAAGTGAATGAACTCGCCCCAAACCATATTGCCAGTCGTGCGATTCTCGTTCATGCCGTTCTTGCGAACTCGAGTAGCCATTTCGGCTTCCATGTCGTGCATAGTGTCATCAACAGAATCGCGAAACGCCTCAAGTATGCGATCGTCGCGAGTAACGGCATACATTAGGGACACACTTTTTGGTACATGGAAATTGAAATCATAGCCAACGGTTCGATCCGTTTTGTTCCGAAGCGTTAGCGGTGCACCATTACTCGGGTTCTGATTATCGCAGAGCGAATCCCAATCCTTCTTTGCAACAGGTCCGGATAAGCCCAATTGTGTTGCCGCCATGCCCCGCCAACGACCCTCCAACTCCTGGCCCTCGGAATAATAGTCGGCAGTGCTGTAATAACTCTTTGCACCTGCGGCATGTGCGTTTTGGATGATTCGTAACATGCATCATTTTATCCTGCTTGCCCTTTCAAAATCCGTTTGTGGATCGAATTGGCACCGAGTGACGCGATAAGTCGTAATGCGACGCTCGAATTGTTGACGACCAACTAAGTGTCCACTTGAAGTAGTGCCGATCACGGGTCGGAAAGTTCATTTCGACTCTGCTTCTATTCGGCTATGCAAACGCTTGTCAATCGAATTTCTATTTTTGAACTGCGTCTGTGCGGACTTTCCGATTTGCGGTGCGTTCGATCTGTGTCATCACTGTCGTCGATCCAAATTGCTGCATCCGCAAACCGTCCTTTGATTTGTGATTTTGAATTGCCGAATCGAATCGGCTTAGGCGAGATTTTTTGAGCGAGGCAAATCCATTTGCGTGTCAACGTCACGGAAACAAGTCGCCGCGACTTTCGGCGTGAATGAACCTGTCGTGAGTGCAGAAATGTCATTTCCGCCGAATGCTTCCTGGATAGACGACCGGCCAATTTCGCCGTTGTCGGCGGCATGTCCGCCGCGTGACCTGTGCGGGAAGTACTCTTTGGCTCTCCTTTGAATACGGTCTCAGTCGGCCATAAGTGGAATCTTTTGTTGACACGTTTAGCCGACTAGGTATTTACTACGACAATGCTCGTAAAGGAAATCAACCTCACCCTGATGCTCACGCCCGATGCAATCGCATGGCTCGAAGTCGAAGCCAACGAATCGGGTGCTTCTGTCACACATTGCATCAGCGGACTATTAAATGCTCTTGCAAGTCCTGAGACCAATGAGGATACCTTGGTTGACGCCTTGCTCGAAAAATCCCGATCGTATTTTCCACGCGTCATGACCTTGGATGAACAAGACGAGCTTCAGGAGGAAGTCATCGATTTTCTTTGCATGCGAATTATCGAAGTGAACTCAAACTCGGTCTTTGCACAATTGTCGGCGACCGAGGTCCAAGACATTCGCGACAAGCTCGTTCGTCGAAGCAAAATGGTTTGGATTTCGCAGCCACCGAGGAACTAGACAACGACTTCTACGAAGCCTGCCTCCTCCTCGCAATGCAGCACGACCCCTTAAAAACATTCCCGAACGGGAATATTTACTCAGCAACATCATATTGTGCTCGCCGTAAGGTAATAATATTCCCTTTCGGGAGTATTTTGTTGAATTCTTATTGAAATCATGGTACTATTGTCCATAAACAGCAAATACGTTCCCGAACGGGAATGCTTCATGAGAGATGAACGTGGGATCAATCGGAGAATTCGTCAGAAATCGCCGGAAGGCAGCCAAAATGACACAGAAGTCCCTGGGCGAACTAGCGGGCGTTGGCACTCGATTTATCTCCGAGTTGGAGCGAGGAAAAACCACTGTTCGGATGTCAGAGGTTGAAACTGTCCTTTCCGTCTTTGGCAAAGCGCTTGGTGTTGTCGATCGTGATCGCATCGTGGAGGAACCTGATGACGAATAGGCATGGACTCGTACGAATCGATGGCAAGGATGCAGGCAAGTTATCCGAAAGCGAGGACGGCTTTGAGTTCGCTTACCTCGCCACATGGTTGGAGACACAGAGCGCCACGCCAATTTCACTAACGATGCCACTGCGCGCAGAGCCATACGTTTCTCGCAATCTGCATCCATTTTTTCAAAACTTGTTGCCGGAAGGATGGTTGCTTGAACTCGCAACCAAGAAGCTCAAAATATCAAAAGATGATGCCTTTGGATTATTGCTTGCGACTTGTGCCGATTGCATAGGTGCAATTGAAATCCTTGCGATCAGCAAAGAGGTAGCGTCATGACCAAAACCTGTTTTGTTTGTTTGGGGAGCGGGGCGGACAAAAGTCACTATCATTCCCGGTGTGCGAAAGCGCTCTTTGGCAGCACAACCGTACCGCGTCTCGACATTGAGGTTGCCAAACTGCATACCGCTGCACTCGCGATGGTGGGGAAAACTACTCTGTCGGGTGCACAGAAAAAAATCTCGGTCAACATCTCCGCAGATCGGCAAACACTTCAAGTTGCCACTGGGCGAGGATTCTATATCCTCAAGCCGCCGACAGAAACATATCCACACTTGCCCGAAAACGAGCATACTACCATGTTGCTCGCGAAGCTGACCGGGTTAAATGTTGGTCAATTCGGACTCGTTCGAATGGAGACGGATCGAATCGCGTTCCTTTCGAAACGATTTGATCGCAATGAAGATGGCAGCAAGCTCCATCAAGAAGACTTCTGCCAACTGTCGGAAAAATCTCCCTCCGCAAAGTACGATGGATCGGCAGAACTATGCGCGAGAATTGTCAAACGATTTGCCACCGAGCCCGGTATTGAACTACTGAAGTTATTCGAACAACTCGTCTTTTCATGGTGGGTAGGAAATGGCGACCTCCATCTGAAAAATCTGTCGCTGCTGATCGATGCCCAAGGGGCCATAAGACTTACCCCAGCGTACGATCTTGTTTCGACGATCCTAGTCATCGATGATGATCCGCTTGCTATGCCGATAGGCGGCAGAGACCGCAAACTGCAACGGTCAACCTGGATCAAGTTCGCATCCTATTGCGACATCGGTATCAAGGCTGCGAACCGAGTGCTCGACCGTCAGATAAGTTTGTTACCAAAGGCAGAGGCGATGTTGGATCAGTGCTTTCTTCCGGCGGAAATGAAAACAACGTTTAAACAACACATCACTGATCGCACTGCCGAACTCGATTCTTAGCTGATGTCGTTAAACCGAAATCCGTTCGACTATATTTCGTGTGACTCGGCGTTGTCGTCGGTCGTATAGCATGGTCACACGGCTATCGGAATGCCCAAGTAAGTACTGCACATCTTCCAACGGGACGCCTTGCAACAATAGGTCCGTTGCCGTCAGACTTCGAAAGCTGTGGGGCGAGATGATGGTTGGCAGTCCGGCATTCTTGAGCCGACGCTTGACCATTCGACAAATATCAACGCCCGTAATTGCCATTTCCGAAAACAACCCTCGCCGATCCATGGTCGGAAACAATGCCAGCTCCATTGAATTGCCGCGAATCGCAAGATATTCGAGCAACAATAATTGCAGATCGTGCCGCACCGGTATTGAACGACTCTTACCACCCTTCTCACTGAATCGTAATGCGTACTGATTGCCCTCATCCACCATGTCTTTCACTCGCAGTTTTGCAACGGCTCCAGCTCTGGCTGCGGTATAGATCAGAACGGAGAGTAGTACTTTGTCACGAACGTCGATGAGCGATTTGTTGCCGATCGATTCGAGTAACTTCCTCGCTTGATCGGTCGAAATCTCCGGAGTCTTGCCCTCGACTGTCGAATATCGCTCGGTGCGAACCGAAGCGGCAGGATTCAGCAGACACACATGTCGAAGTACCAAGCAGTCAAAGAATCCGCGAATCGCCGACATATGAAGCTTTTTCGAAGGCGGCGACAGTTTGGTAAGTTGATCAAAGTAGTTGCCAACCATTCCGGGCGTGATGCTAGACAGATTCGACTGGATCGGTTCAACCCATTTCAGAAACGAGCGTACAGCCCGAAGATATGCAGTGCGAGTGTGCGGATTGCGGATTTGGCCAGAGAAGAACTCATCCCAAGCAAACGTCCCCTGCGAACCTACCGACGAAACCATGATTGGAATCCTAGCCGCACTTGATATCAAAACATTTTTGACTTCCACTTCCTGCATAGACAACTTGCTCCTAGCAATTGTCGACGGCAATGCTCTGCCGTCGCGTCATCTGTGCGGGAAGTACTTCTCTTCCCTCCAATCGTTCGTATTGACTATTGTCTTTTCGATTTGTGAGCCATCGAAGGACGCCGTCCGCGAATGAGGCAATCAAGTGATGCTGTTCGCCGATTAGCTCAATCTCGCTGTCGAGCATGATACGAACTGGCGGTCGATCGATTTTCGCAAGCTCCGGCGCATCGATACCGATCTGCATTCGACCCGTTGGTGCGAGTTGCGTTGGCGTTAGCCAGATGGTGCCATCTGCGTGAACACGATACTTCTCGAAATAACCGAAGAGCCCATCGGTTTGGTACCACTCCCCGGAATAGGATTCCGAGATTGAGTTGCCGAATTCGAAATACAAATAGTCAGGAACGGCCATAATGTTGCCACACGCTTTTAATGTTTATCAAGTCAATCAGCTTCCAGTTCAGGCTAGGATTTGTCTTCGTCATGTTATTCTCAGTTGCCTTTTAGTTTGTCGCGGGTTCGCGAAGAAGTTCGAATGCCAATCCGAGTTGCTTGGCGACTTTGGACAACCGATCATCAAAGGTAATAAGCGTTGCGTTTGACCTGCGGCAGACAACCAAATAGAAGCAGTCGTAGAGATGGTGTTGCGTCTGGATCGACAGTGCGATCGCATCCTCGAGCAGTTCATTGTAGTCCCATAGCTCAATGATTCGGTCCTCAACATGCGATAGCCAAAGCTGACACCATGCGGCGCATTCGTCTTTCTTTGCCCGCTTCTCACGCACCGTTCGCGAAATGGTGCCAAGTACTTCAAGCTTAATGATTTCTGGTGCGATGAGCTTTTCCTGTAGTCTCAGAAATGCTTTTGCTTCCATCGAGCCAGGTTCACGCACATACCACTTGGCAGCGACATTTGCGTCGATCACCATCATACGATTCCTTCCCGCATCGCACGGATGTATGCAACGCTGCTTGGGAATATGCCATGCTTTGATGCGACCTGATCTAGATGCTGGTCAATCTCTTCCGCCAATCTATGTTGCCTAGCCAATGCCGCTTCTGACAGTACTCGCTTCAACTCATGTTCGAGACTGACGCCACATTTCTTGGCGTTGTGTCGATGCTGTTCGACAACCCATTCATCGACGTTTCGGATTCGTAATTCAGTCATGGCAAAACCCCATCGTTGTGACTCTACGTTGACTTTGCCACAGACGCCAACCGGTGTCAACGAAAATCAACTCGCCGCATTTGTTCGATTAGTGCGTTGTTGATTGGATTGACACACCACCAAGCACGCTAAATAACCTCTTTTATTTAGCGTCCGATGATTGCTCCGTTCCTCCTCGCCGTTGGACTAAGTCATCCATCAAGTTTGGGACAAATCTCTCACTAAAACCTGATGCAATTGCTATAGCAAACAACGCGAATGAATTGCCTTCGTTATTTACGAATCCAAGGACAATACCCGACTTAACTACGAAAAAGACAAAAATCGAGCCCACGATTGAAATGAGAATCCGCGAACAACCGACCAAGCAATTCGTTAATTTGTCTGCATCGATATCAATATCTATCCTCTTGAATCCTGTCGCAACTGACAGAAATCCTCCCATCGCACCGCAACAAGCGATATCCAAGTAGTTGCCCGCCGTATCTGAATCGGGCCAAGCGTTAAAGAAGAAATACCGCAAGAGCAATACACAGCAAACGACACACAGAGAGCTGAGGGTGTATTGTAATCTGCCTTGTACTGCCCTCGTTCGCAAAACCCGCTGTTCAGCTTCGTCAAGAATTTTTATGGCTACTTCCTCTAGCCCACGAAGGTTGGTCGCAACCGCTCTTGCCACTTGACTCGTGATTTGTTCGCATTCTCCAAGATTGTTGGGTAAATAAGAAGTGACTTTGGAAACGTGTCGAAGCAACTTCGCGTTGCGTTCGTAATACGAGTCAATGCCTGGCATCGAATGATCATACTCAACGTAGATTGCATCGATTGTTCTGTAGATAACATATTCGGGACGCTGCACATAAATGCGTTTCACGATTTCACCCGAATTGTCGTTCCCTGCAATCCGAAATTGCATTGGCTTTCTCAATCCATCATCGCCGACTGGTGGGGCCGTTTCTCGTCCGACCGGCGTTTCTTCGGGTTGAACACAAGTTTTCTTTTCTTCACTGGCCATGATCTCACCAAAAGCGACGGAAGTGGAGTGACGTTCAACAAAGATTTTTATACGGAGCAACTTTAATCACGATGATATTACTCTAGTTGTAGAACTCTTTGATTGTAAATGGTTTGGTCAATTGCAAGACACTAGCCCCGACAATCTTACCCAACTCCAGCCCAGCCGCATTGTCGAACGCAAAGTGAATTCCGCCGTAGATTCGACTCATTCCAGCTTCATCGGCGACTTGGCTGAAGCTCGTGAATTGACGTGTGATGATTTTGTCGTCCGCAAGCGGCCGCTGTGATGGGGCGTTCTGCGGATCGATTGTGGTTGCGAATGCAATATTGTCACCGAGCAACGAAGTTAAGACCGTGGCGGCGGCCGCGCTGAATGTACTATGGCCGCTGACGTAGCTTGGGAAGGGTGGCGTCTTGAGGAGCGGCAGCCAATTGGTATCGGCAATTGTTCCCGCATTGCCATCCGTGTCGGCTTCGCGAATGGCGTCGATCGGGCGCCATAGATTAGTGCTGTACTTCGCATCCCAGGCAGCGATGCCTGCATCCGCCATCGCTAGATTGAGCAAGGCGAACATGCGGGCATTGTCGAGCAAACTATGCGATGTCCGCATGCTGACTTCACTCGCGATCCGATTCCAATGTCCTGGCGGCGTGGCCGTTCCGCTACCATCGGCCCAGAACAATGCAATCTCCGTTTGCTCTGGTGTGCGTTCCGTACTCTGCAAACTGCCCAGTCGCATGACTTCATCAACTGCTGCTGCATACGCTGTACTGGTAAGTTCAGGTGGCGGGGCGGGCCGTAAATCGCTTAGTGAATCAAGAACGAAGGGCGTTACCGTGGGCCACTGGGGAAGTAATGGTGGCAAGTAGTCGGGATAGGTGCGGTTCCAATCCCCAGGAGAGCTGCCTGGGGTATAAGTTGCACTAGCCTGTGATCCGTCATTTGCACGCGCTGCAAGCATTGCTTGCCCAACGACTTTGCCAAAGGCAATTCCGAGATTTCTAGATTGCGAATCGGCGATAGTTGCTAGGCTCTCGGCCATAGTTGCATCCCAGATCAATCGCTCTTTGGCTCCAGAATAAAGCGATGATGCGACGGTGAAAGCAGCACTTGCGGCAGCAGCGATCCCCGATGCTCCTTGTGGTGCAGTTGGAAGGTTCGCATGATACGGCTTAAATCCACTCTCAATCGCGTTCAAGGCGTCAAACATTGCCGTTTGGATCATCGCAAGATTGCGAGCTGCCATTGGTGGTTGCGACGGTACGATGCGACCTTCGTAAGGATCATTGGATATGGCTGACCAGGCTCGAATGACATTGAGTGCCGAAGCGTTCCAATCATGCGAGACATCTCCGCGTTCCACATGCAATTGCGAGTTGGCCATTCTGCCAAGTGGATCAATTGACTGGAGGAAAACAATTGACTTCCCCAAGCCAACAGGGAGTTCAATTTTATAATTGCCAAGTTCGTCGGCCAGAGCCGATCCGACGTTGGATCCTCCAACGCTTGCTGCTAAATTGCTGTTCGCGGTAGTAGTCCCTACAATCTTGATGGTCGGCGAAAGAACTACGCCATTGCCATCAAGATCGCTCTCAGACATACCAGTGGAAAGCCCGTGTGGCCCACCGAATCGATTGATTAGATTGATAACTACCAGGGCGTCCAGTGGAGTGATGGAACCGTCGTTGTTAACGTCGACAGAATGCCGGACCTGAGCTGAATCCAATCTGATTTGACGAGTTCCGTATAGGTTCAAATCATTGATAACGATAAGTGCATCGAGTGGCTCGACCAAGCCTGAGCTATCTACATCACACGGCAAACTCGCATTGTGCCAATCGGACGCCATAAGATGGCGTGGTTCAAGGAACTGAATTCGTAGTATTCGAAGGAAGCCGTACAAGAAAAAGACCGCAAATGGTGAGGCGATGCTGGAGTGTTATTCGTTAGAATCTCATTTTCCCTTGCTCCACGGCAGAATGGAAGCCGATTACTACGTAATTCCATACGAAAAACTGATATGAACCAGAAACCAACCGATGATCGCTTTCAGCGAATAGTAGCGGCACCCCAGGAGCGATTGGATACAGAGCTAAAGCCGTGGCTATCACTCAGGGATAATGCTCACGTTGCCAAAATCGCAAAAGGATGTTTGGCGATGCGAAACAACGGTGGCGGTTTCTTTGTTCTAGGATTTGAAGATGACGGCAAGCAAAGCGGAAATCCACCTCCAGATCCTAGGTTGGCATACCCGATCGACGACATCCAGTCGATTGTTTCCAAGTACGCTTCTGAGCCCTTTGCGATCGAAATAGAGTTCCGGAGCGTAAATGGAATTGAACATCCCATTATTGTTGTGCCTCCAGGTGTGATCAGACCCGTTGCTGCAAAATCAAGTCTACCTCACGCAGACTCAACAAAACCAATGCTAATCGAAGACCACGCCATCTACGTGAGATCGATTACATCGAACAACACCGTCTCAAGCAGCAAATTACGCAAGCAAGACATCGAACGACTGATGTCTGTCTGTTTTGAAAACAGCGAAGCTGATATCGGCGCGTTCATTCGCCGACATCTCGTTGGGCTGGACGTTGCCAATTTGTTGGGATTGTTTCAATCACATTCGACACCGAAGGTCGAACAAAGTGACGCATATTTAGAAGAGAGCCTTCAACGGCTGAAGACAGTGTTCGCAGACCGGAAAACATCATTTCCAAAGTTCGGATTCCTGGAAGCCTCGGCAGTCTTTGATGTCGAAGGCACTCCCCTCTCAGCCAATCAAGACACTTTGTTTCGCATGATGGCAAATCGCAGAAACTACAGCGGTTGGTCTCCTTGGACGATCATTCACAACCAGAAACTTAAGGACATGAATCCCTATCATTTTAACGGGACTTGGGAGGCACTCATGCATACACCAGAGCCAGCAGACTTTGGAGGAATGTCGGATTATTGGCGTGCAGATCCCAGAGGCAAACTCTATTACTTTCGCGTCTTCGAAGAAGACCTTGGCTTTCGATCGCTTCCGGCATTGGAGTGCTTTGATTTTTATATTGCCATTTTCAGATTGACTGAAGTGCTCGCAAGCATTCTGGAGTTGAGTCGCCTCTTCGCGAAAAACCAAGCCACAACAATCGAACTCACAGTTCGGTGGACTGGCCTCAGAAATCGATTGTTAGGTAGTTGGTCTAAACCGGAACGGCGACTTCGAGGCAATCATATGGCACAACAAGAGATTGCCATCAAGACTCTAACTTTTCCGAGCGATACGGGCATGAATACAGTCCCCGTACTTGTGAACCAGACGATTCAGTCGCTGTTCTTGGCCTTCGAAGGTCAAGAGTTCGAAAATCAAGTCATTGAGGGAATTGCGTCCGACGTACTAAACGGCCGAACATGATTAAACATCGAGTAATCTTTTTTCAGCCTAAATCCGCACGCCAAACAACCCGCCGGTCTCGCTCGCATCGTTCAATCGCACCGGATTCAAGAACCGCTCATGGTCAAACCCCTTCGAAAATTCAGCCACCGGCAACGCATCCGAATTCATCGTCACGATGTACTGAAAATCATGCTCAATCGATTGCTCAGCCCCAATCTCCAGCGCCTTCGCAATCTGCCTCGAATCCATCCCGTCGAACAGATGGCTATCGTGAATCAAGAACCCAGGCCCAAGCTTGCGCTTCGACCATAGAATCGCCAGCATCATATCGAAGCAGAAAATCTGCATGTTGCGAATCCCGACGCTCCGGCCACCTTCAACGACCACTTTAAGCGTCAGGCCATTCTCCGTCGGATCAACTTGCAGACTCCCCTCGTGGTCGGAGATTCTTCGCGACAGATCCTCGAAGATAATGATCGCTTCACGGATCGCCTCATCGTGATGACGAAGATCCCGAAACAGTTCCTGCTGAATCCTAGCCCGTTCGATCGTCAGCTCCGTCTTCTTTTCCTCCACCTGCTCAGCCAATTCAAGCCGTTTACGCAGTTCCAGCACTTCCGCCTGCAACCGGCTCAATTCCGCTTGCAGCTTGAGCAACTGGTCCATCGCACCGTGCGAATGCAGCAGATTCATAATCTCACGCCGACGCTCATCCAGCTTGTCCATCTGTTTCCGTCGTTCGAGCAATCGCGAGCGAGAATCGTTGATCTCACCCTGCAATTGCGAACGCCGATTGCTGATCACCGCCTCATGAAACGCTTTCACATCTTCCAGCCGCTTGACCACCAACGATGGCAGCTCGATTTTCGCGCGCTCATACATTGCAACGATCAAATCCGAGGCTGGCTCGGCTTCTTCGTGAAGCTGATCATTGGTAGCCTTGATCCGTTCCTCATCCAGCGTATTCTCGTTAGCCAGCGACGAAATCTCACGAGCCAGGACCGACGCTTCCTGCTCCAATTCTCGATACTCAGGCAATACTTGAAACTGTTCCAGTTCCTTTTCCAATCGACGAGCCTTGCTATCCGCCACGGTCAATCGCGTCCGAAGTTCTGCCGAATTGCCCACCAAGCTCCCAAGCACCCCGGATTTCGCCTCCTTGCGAAGCATCTCCAGCGTTTTCTCCTTATCCCGCAACTGCTGCAGCGAGAGCGGCACCATCCAGTCCAGTCCCAGCAAGTGCGAAACATTGATCTGGATATCGTAAAGCTGCTGCATCTCCGCCTGTTTTTCAGCATGCTGGAATCCACCTGAATTCTCGCGTCTCACGAAGTAAGAGAACATCGAACGAAACGAAGGCGAATAAGCCACCGTTTCATTCGGAACCTCAAACATCACATTCCCCAAGACGTGATTCCATTGCTTGGCCGAGAACTTGGTCTCACCCGATTTCTTATCAAGCTCAGGCTGCAAAGGCCATCGATCCGAACTCGCATCCACCACGATGTCATTCTTCTTGCCCCCGGACCGAGTCACGTTGACTTTGGTATCGCCTACATCCAGAGTCAGCGAAAACGATTCCTTCACCAGCTTCTCACATCGAAAGATGGAGTCCGGATCGGCATTCCCCCCGAGAACGAAATGAATCAGCTCGATCAAGCTCGACTTGCCGGTACTATTGCGAGTTTGCCGTTCCGTCGCACCGGGGCTTTTGTCCGCCAATAGCACATTCAGCCCCGGACCAAACCGGAGTTCCTTGAATGTCGCGAGCGAACTGGAAACCCTTTCAATCATCGGGCAACCTTTAATTGCAGTCGACCCCGGTTCAGTTCCACCGCATCCATCGAGAATAGCAAGTCCAAGGAAAGCACGAACCAATCGAAGCTCAACTTCAAATCATTCTCGCCACGACTCTTCTTTAAGTCCGACCAGACCCGAGAAACCGTCTTGGGTTGGTCCAGCAAAGCGATTACTTCAGCACCGACGCCAAGGAGCGTTCGTTGTGTTCGCATGTGTTTGGTTGGAAGGATCATGTTCGGATCATGGGTTCGAGTTGCATTCGATAGTCGCCTTTTGCACAGCAAAAGTAAACCAATTTTGCGGAACGAACCGCGACCGGTTTTGCGACAATGACATTGTACGAAATCTCAGTTCGGTGCATTCTCGAAAATGTCGCAGCTATGGAAGTAGTAGGCAAGGATGGCCGAAACGGCTGCTATTTGTAGCGGTTTGGTAAAATGTCCGCCTCCACTCGACTCCCACAAGGCATCCAAGATTCGATCAGGAGCCAAGCCCGACTCGCGAAGCGAACGGTGCCGCTCGCGAAACGCCTGAGCAATCTGTTCACCAATCTGAGGGTCCGGCAAGCCATCCAGATATTCAGCCACCAATCCGCTTCGACGATTTCCCGTTACAATGATCGTTCGGTGATCTTCGGACAGTTTGTTGAAATCCAACTTCCTGACGCTCGGTTTGGTAAGATCGGCAACCGCCGGAATCGGAGCCTTGGCCAAAAATTCGATAACTGGCACGAGTGCCGAAAACTCCAATCGATCCATCGAAGCAGCCGTCGGGCTCGTGAACCCAAATAGCGTCTCAAGCTTGTCGAGACTCAACTCCTTGATCACATCCCAAATCGCCTCAAAGCCCCATCGATGAACTTCGACACCAGGGTTCTCTTTTCGAAGAGCCGCAAGAGTCAAGGCAACTTCGTGCGAAACATCCTGAGGATCGTTATGCACTAACACCCAGCCCTGCATCTCCTGGCCAAACTCTTTAAGCGTTGCTTTCGCTGTTTCGAAGTCCCCACGAATCTTCGCCAGAGTTGCAGAGTCCGAACCTACCCTTGGCCCGTAGACTTGGTAGACGTTCGCCGTCGAGAGCCGATAGCCATCGATACCGCCATCACCTTTCGAAATTCGGACATTGACGTAGTCTTGGACGAAAGCAGATGCCATCACTCGACCGAACCACCCTTGGAATTCGGTTGCACCAAACTTTAGGAAGTCGCGTTCAGCGACAACGCGGTAATGACTGAGCTGATAACGATCAAACAACTTAGAACCTACACATCATTTTGGTTGGCGATTTCTAGTACCGATTGTACTAGGACAAACTCAAAGTAAGAAACGTTGCGCCCGCGTACACGATAAGCATTCCAATTAGGTCCAACAGGCAAAACCACCTTTGCGAAGACTGCAAGTCTTCAATTCTCATTCGTTGGAGAGTTTCAACGTACGATCCCCGAAATTCGGCAAATCCTATCCAAAACTTTGGAGTCACGTTCGCACTGCCGTCCAGAAGGTCATCTAGCATGCGGGCTAAATCGCTCATCTGCAAAAATGAATCAATCGAAGAGGCAATTGTACGTCGCATCGTGTCTACCAGATCGGCATTGTACTCTCCGTTGACAAAATGATTGTGCAACTCAAAAGCGACTCTCACGCAACACCGCAAATGCAGAAGGTCATCACTTTCGAAGACTGAAGGGTTCTCCGATTGGAAAATTTCGACCGTCCTGGTTATTTCCTCATAATCGCACATAAAGTATGCAGCTTGCATTGTGATCCCGATGACTAGTTATGAACATGAATTGCAGTGTTTTGCAACCTTTTCTTCTGCTTTTCTGACTCTGTTTTTCGCTTGTTCAATCGACTTGTCATGTCCAGGGTCATTTATTTCGCCTCGTTCAATACCCTCTTGTCTTTCGCGTATTCGATTTGCCAATTTGACTTGTGCGGCAGTAAGCTCAAGTTGGGCCTTTAAGCAATCGACGACTCCGAGGCCGCTCCAGTCAGAGAATCGAATCGGACTATTGGACACGTAAGTGTATATGTTCCATGACCCTCCTTCAAACCCAATCGGATCTTCGCCGATAAATCGGCCTGTGCCGGGATCGTAGTAACGTGCTCGGTAGTAATAGAGCCCTGTTTCTTGTTCTGCCTCCCTTCCTGTGAACTGGTAGCGGGTTAGCGGAGCACTGTCAACAATTGCTTTCCCGAAGGCATCATAGTCGATGCTTTGCAGCAACACGCCTTGCGACGAGACGATGGCCCGCGTGCTGCCGAGATGATCTTGCAGCACCCACGATGTTTGCTGAGCTTTTTCAATCGCAAGCAAGTTATCGATCCCTGGCCCACGAAGATATCGAACGGTCTGCTGCGAAGCTGCTGGTCCCGAACCATCCGGATCAACGAAGTCGAGGATGACATCGTCGCCATCATAAACATACTGCTCAAGAGCCGCGTCCACCGCATCCAGCGGCGTCGTGTCCACCGACTTGGCAATCCGTCTGCCGAATGCATCGTAAGTGTACCGAACCACCTGCTGAAGCACGCCCACTGCGTTCTTTTCCGACACACTCATCAAGCGATTGCGATGGTCCCACTGAAACTCCCGCACATTCCCCGACGCGATCTCCGCACGCTTCGTCAAGTTGCCTTCATTGTCATAAACGTAGTTGTAAACCCCATCACTCAGCAACCGATTCCCCGGCCCAGTCTTGTAACCCGTGCCATGTGCGTTTGATTGAACACGATTGCCATTGGCATCGAACTTGAACGTCTCATCGGTTCGCGTCGCGGCACTGTAATTGGCGGACGTTAACTGATCGCGGACGTCATAACCGTAATCAATCGTCTGATTCTTTTCAGCAATTTGCGTGATGCGGCTTGCGGAATCATAGCCGAACCCAAACGAAGCGTAGGCCGTCCCCGAATCGCTCTTGTGGTCAATTAGGCTTAGGCGGTTCTGTTGGTCGAATGCGTAAGTTGTTGTGACAATGCTTTGCATGTTCGTCAAATCGCTAAAACGCTTCAAAGCAGTGGTCTGGCCGAGTGAATTGTAGTCGTAGTCGACTCGTTTGGTTTGAACTGTGGTCCCGGACTGGCTGATTCGTTTGACTCGATTGAGAGCATCGAAGTCATTAACGTTCGTGGCCGCATGTTGGCCATTGATCGCATCGGTAACTGACGTGACGTTTCCAACAGCGTCATAGGAGTATGAGAGAGCGACGCGAGGAAAGTTCGGCGTCCCGACGTTGTCAGTCGTCTTCACTCGATCAAGCGAATCATAACTGAAAGTCAATGCACTAAATGAGTCGCGAGCTGAGAGCATATTATCCGCTGAATCATATGTGTAATTGATCGTGTTGCTTCCACCAACCCAGTTCTCCTTCGTCAATCGATCTCGATCATCATACGAGAACTGAGTCATGCGTGCGTTTCGATCGACCTTCTCGGTCAAATTATTCGCTCCGTCATAAGCGTAGCGAATCGCTTTGCCCAAGGGGTCGGTCTCTTGCGTCTGCCTATCGCGAGCATCGAATGCAAACTGAGTTACGTTCCCAACCGGATCAGTCAGCTTGACCATGTTGTTGTCGAAGTCATACCCGAAGCGCGTTCGGCCTCCTTCCGGATCAATTGACTCAATGCGGCGATTGCGAGCATCATAGCGATACTGAGTCTGCTTATTCAACGGATCGGTGATGTTGGTCGTGTTACCAGCGGCATCGTAGCTGAACTTCGTCATCGGTGCTGCCAATGGTCCAGTTCCATCTGGATCTGGACCAACCGTTTCAATCAAGCGTCTTCGCGCATCGTAGCGATTCGCAGTTTTGTGCTGAAGTGCGTCCGTCAGCTCGACCAAGTTGCCATCTTTGTCGTAACTGAACAGTGTAATTGGCGACGTAAGCGGCCCGGCTCCATCTGGGTCTGCTTCCGTTGTCTTGATCGGTCGATTCATCAAATCAAATTGGTATTCGGTTCGGTTGCCGTTGGCGTCGATCATGACCGTCATGTTGCCAGCGGCGTTATACTCGTATTGAGTGATGGCTTGATCTGCTGTCCCTTTGGCACGGGTCATTCTCGTCACCCGACCAAATAGGTCATAATCTATGTCAGTCACCCGACCCAGCGGATCGGTCATCGTGTCCAATTGGCCCCGAACCGTGTACGTGTACCGTGTGACGACATCATCTTTCTGGTTATTCGTTTGGTCATCGATCGGTCCAACAACTTCGCGTTTGCTCAGCCGGTTCCCGTTTGCCGGATCGACTTCGAACAAGGTAATGTGTCCGTTTTCCTCCGTACTCTTGGTAAGTTGACTAAACGCCGCATCATAGAGGAATTGCCGGACCAGGACGATTGGATCACTTCCCTCTCCCGATGCAAGCGATGAATCGAGTTCACTTCGCTTTGGCAGTTCAGGTCCATAGAGTACCGAAGACGCTTTTGCTGTGACTGGACTCGGCGACGAATCTGGTCCTTCGCCAGATCCTTGCCGAACCGTCAATGTCAATTTTTTCGCGCCATAGCTAGGTTCCAACAAAAATCCGGCTGGAAGTCCTGTTGCTACGATCGATGAAAACGTGCCTGTGAGAGATGCATAGGCGATAGCATCAAAAGTAGTCCCAACTGCAGGAGTGGAAATGAACTTGACTTCCAACACACCGGCAAGAGTGGCAGCCCCGCCGACTTGCACCATGGATTGAGTGAGTGGCAAGTTCGCATTCAGAATCAACCTGCCAGTGGTGTTCTGCACCATCGCACCGGCAATGACAACTTGGTTTCCAGTGTTTGGAGCGAAGGTAGAATTTGAATCTAACGATCCTATACCCTGCAATAATGGAGCCGTTAGCTTTGCCTGATCAGCCAGCGCGAATGTACCGTTAGAGATCGAAGTTGCCATTGGCATAGCGATTTCACTGCCGACCCCTGTAACGTTGTAGGTGACAAATCCGATGTTTGACTGGGATAGTTGAAGAAATTCGAGCACTCCACCTTTCTCTACATAGAATTCAGTTTGGCGAAATGGGTTAATGGTTCCAACTGCATTCATGAGATTCGGTAGCTCCATACGGCTACCGCTGCCTGAAACCGAGATTGCTCTGACCGATTCGCCACCGTACGAAGTGATTGGAACGGTCAGCTTGGAGCCGCCTGAGATATCAAACGTTGATCGATCGGCTGTCGACGTGACCTTACTTAGGTCAACCGTTGAGCCTTTGCGGAGAGTGATCGCGGAACCAGTGATGTTACTGAGAAGAGGAAAGTTGACGGTGGACGCAGATAGGGATAAGCCTGGACTGTTAAAAATTCGGTATTGACACGGGTTTTGGTTTGCGCAAGTTTTGTTCCTCTATTGTAGGGGTTAGATCAAGACTGCGAATGTAGTGGAGACCATGTCCAAAGTTTTCTTTTATCCAATTGCGAACGCTCGATATAGAGCAGCTGGCTAGAGCTGTTCGCACGAGCGATGGAGTGATTTGTGTCGTGCAAGCGACCACCGCTAAGAGTTGGCCCGTCAGACTGTTGGTCGTGCCAGCGGTAGTGCCGCCTAACAGACGCTTACTTTTCCCGATCAGTGATTCAAGAGTCTCGCTGCTTGCGGGAAGGCGACCGAAACGACTGCCAGCATCGGTCATCGGCTGGATCGTGGCTATGACTCCCTCCACGAAATGCTTGCATGTTGGTTCGGTCGTCGACTTGGTGATGCACTCGATCGCATCAACAGTCGTGGTGCCATAGCCATGACGGCGCACTTCGCTGATCACTTGCCTACCAGTTAGCGATAGAAGCTCCCATTGCTTGATTGCATCGCGATACTCCTCAAGCCAACCGAACTTTGCTTCTACTAATTCCAAGGGCAAGCGTTGCCTTTGGTGGTCAGTCAATTTGCCTAAACGCACGCGATCTAGGATTTGCAATGCCCTTGCCCCCCAACGAACTTCACGATCGATATTCATGTAACGCGCTTTTGTACATGGTTTCGGCGGCTTCAGGTGGCCAAGTTTGGACTGACGCACCGCGTTCGCACACGCGCAGCAAGCTTTTCGAAAAGCATCCCATTTCACATTGGCATTCATGATTTTTTCGAGCCTACGAGATACCAGATGAACAATGTCGTAGAGCGAAACCGTATCTTCGTGACCGACCTGGAACAATTCCGTTCCTTTGTGCAGGTCGGAACCTGCGTCGCTGAGGATCGCTATAGGATTGCCCGTCTTTTCGGCCAAATCGTTGAATTGTTGCTGAACGACGGTACCATTGGAACTCTCGACTGGAAGCATCAGCAGCACCGTTAAATCTTGATACTGCAATGGGCGAGCAAGCGTGACGAAGTGCGACAATCGAATGCCTAGCACAAAAAGTACTTTTAACGTGCCGATGGAGTATGTATGGTCGACAATCCAGATCCAATCGTCATGACGTTGATTGTCTCGCTTTAATAAATAGAGACCGACGCGAAGAATGAAATTTTGAACCGTCGTATGCGAAGGATACTCGAATGGATTGAGGCCAGCGATGTTGTTGATGATGCCGCAGACTCGTGAAGCACCTCGCATCGAGATCGCTCCTTCAAGAACGAAGCGGACTGAGGCGAGTATGGTGCTGATGCCAAAGTGGCTTCCAGCGACCTTTGTTTTTGATGGCAAACCTACGATAGCTGGTTCGCTAACAATCAAGCCCGTTGAATGAACTTGGGCATCAGACGCGACGGCGGCTGGTACCGAAGTGTTGCTTAGAATCGTAGGCCGCTTGTCGAGTGTGTTCAGACCAACTTTTTTTTCAAGCGATTGAGCTCCTCTTCGGCAGCTTCCGCTCGATCCCGCCATAACGCACGACTCGACTCGACGGCCCTAACTTGGTTCTGTGCGACTCGCAATTCTTCGCGAGTTGATCTATACTTGACCCTCAACTTCTCACGCCCAGTATGAAGCATGGCTAGGATCTTGTGAGTTGGAGATTTGTACTTATCTAAAAGATCGGACACGAGAATCCTTCCTCTGAAACATGCTTCGAATTTACCCATTCCAAAGGAACAAAATGTCCCATCCAGATTTCCATGTCAATACCAGTTTTTTAACAGCCCGGGACAAGCCCCCGACCAACCTGAAAGGGCAGATCGCAGAACGGAACAAAACTCGCCTCAACGCATTTTTCGTAAACTGCTATTTGTCGCACAGCCCAGGCTCTGCCTGGGCTGTGCCTCGGTAGCAGTGCATTCCCTGGCGGAGCCAGTGAACGAGAATTAAGTATGGTGGCGATGAGCGAGAAGTCTCGGATTTCCTTCGGAATTGTACATTTGAGTCCTCCGCAAAGGGATTCTTCTGGTACTCTTAATCAGATGAACTCCATCATCGCACCGACCGCTTCTACTCTTACTCCTAACTATGTGCTGCTCAGCGGAAGAATCCGACTTGCTCCGATTGTCTTGCCGTTGCATTCTGGAAGAATCTGCTCTTCGCTCTATGGATTTTCGGACAAAATACCGTACGACACTTTTCGCGCAAGCAGCAAATTGGCACTTACTCCGTTTCCGCTTGTGAAAGTTTATTTACGGACTCTCCTCGAAACGGGCAGCGAAAATCTGCATCTTGTTATTGTAGATGCTACAGGGCCGACCGATCTCTCGATCCGAGCCGCGACGATGGAAGCCGTTCTAGAAGCTCAATTGACCCAATCCTCGTCGGTCCTCGCCGAGTATTCGCTCACCTTTGACGCCGCAGTAAACGGCTACCGAGTCAACGAGTCGTGATCTGCAGTTATGGTTTGTAACCAGTCCCCATCACCTTAAGAATCTTGTCCAGCAACTCTTCTTCACCAATCTCGCCTGTATGCCGAAATGCGACTTTGCCTCCAGGCGCAACTAGCATCGTATGTGGCTGGGGCCCTGGCCATTCCGGGTCCAAGGCTTTGATCAGGCTATCCATGCTTGCTTCTGTGTAAAGGTAGTTGTTTGACTTGCGGCCTTCTTTTTCCAGAGTCGGCGTCAGTTTCTTTGGCAGGGAAGCCCGTTGTTTGTCAAGAAACGACCGCACACGCTCGCTGTCACTTGGCAGATCCGTGCTCAACGTGATCAACTCGAAGTCTCTCAAGCCCATTCGGCGTGAGACGCGAACCAGTCCTGGAAACTCGACAATGCATGGCCCGCAAGTGGTCGACCACACATTGAACAGTCGATATTTGTTTGTGTCGTTCTTAACCAACGCTGCTACTCCAGCTGCATCGATAGAATCTAACGAAACGTCCGCTCTCTCCCAGTTTTCGTTGTCCTTTCCAACGTCAGCAATTTTTTCTCGCCACTTCGTCGAGCAACCGAATGGTTTTGTTTCGGCGACAGGGACCGGCTTGCTATCTAGCAAAGCCACGATCGCTTCTTTCGCGTCTTGTCGCTTGACCGTCGTTGCGTCTGGAAAACGCGAATCGTCGAACCAACCTTGATACCTCAAGGCACGCGATTTATCAAAAACGAATACGTGGGGAGTTGCGAGACATCCAAATTTCTTCGCAACGGCTTGGGATTCACCGTCATAAAGATAGGGAAACGTGAAGCCTTCGTCCTTCGCATACAGCTTCATATGCTCAAAGCTGTCATCGTATTTGGAATAGCCTAATTCGTCAGGCCGAAGCCCATCACCTGAGTTTGGATTGATCGCAACGACAGCCAAACTCTTTCCAGCAAGTTCCTTTATGAGCGTTAGTAGACGCGGATCTTGAGCATGACAAACAGGACAGTGATTGGACGTAAAATAGACCAAAAGCACTTCAGAATCCTTGAAATCGCTGAGACCCCAAGCGCGACCATCGATACCAGGCAACGAAAAATCTGGCGACTTGTCACCAATTGAAAGCCTTTGAAATCCAGGCGGAAAATCTGCAGAAAAAGTAGCCGCAGTCAGGGCAAAGCAACAAATCAAAACGCTCAAAAGACTCTTCATAATCAAATCCTTGTAGGGAGGGGCAAGGAAAAGGACGCCAATGTACACAACGATACGTAATGGTAACAGAAAAGTGCTCACGCCTCGCTCTGGAGCCCTTAGGCGAGCGGCAAACTGGAATATACCAGGGGACCGGGTGGCACGCTCAGAGGCTGTGGTTTTATAGTACCCGTCACACTCCGTGTGACGTCCGCAGTTCAAAAACCTTTGGTTTTTGAGGCAACGTCACACGGAGTGTGACGGATACTTTCTTCGGATTC
>JAYTVM010000220.1:0-22207 GCA_043743995.1 Pirellula sp.
GCAGATGATGAATCAAAAGGTCCTCTCGAATGGCCTTTAACGACTGCGGTCCAAACTCGCTGGCAAGGGTCGGACCATACACAGAAGTAAGAGCTCGGCAGCCCAGCAGTGCGTCACCATAAGCGGTTCGAAGCAGTTCCTTGCGAGTGAGTCTATCGCCACCGAATTCATTTTTTGCGTGTCGCAGATAAGATTCCGCAAGACTTGAGATTGTAAGGGTCTCCTTATCGTCTTTTGATAGAAAAAGCCCACTGGATGCTAAGTACTCCGAGATCAGCTTGCGATAGCTCTGCTGGGACTCTTCAGTACCGTACAGTCCGAGATAGTAATCTCGTCCGCTCAGAGTCACGACTGCTCGCCCACTAGATAGATGCTTGCGGTATTTTGGAACCTTTATGTCCATTGATTCGCCCTTACGAAACGCGATTTGGAGCCTCGACGGTCATTGACCGTTTTTGTCCAACGTCGGCGCTCGTGAGAACGTCTCACGGAATCATCTTTTCACCAATGATTCGCCTGCTTATTCTTCAGGGTGATAGAGGGGGCTCGAACCCCCGACCTGCGGAACCACAATCCGCCGCTCTAACCAACTGAGCTACTACCACCGTGTGGCGAAAAGTCTAGTGGCTTGCAGCCCGTCCGTCAACTCTCTCACCGTTGCCTCACGATCATTTTGCGGTACAAACCAAACGAATCTCGTCATTCTATGCTACTGCGTTCCAACCAGCAGAAAATTACCGGACTTCTCGTTCGGCGGCCTTCACGACCAGTTGATTGACGACTCTCTTGACCCCCGAAGTTCCTGTCGCGACGGAGGTGGCGGCGATCTTTTGGTGGGCTTGGGTTACTGTACCTGTCAGGGTGGCTAGGCCTTTGTCAACTGTGACGGTTACTTTGCATGGACTACGAATTCCTCGCATTGCCAGTTTGTTGATCACCGACTGTGTCAGTTTAATATCTGCACTGCTTTGTGACATGGTACGCACTCTTTTTTCAAAAGAACCAAGAAGTAACCTTCTCACGATACCGCACTCCAATCCGAAATCCGAGTAATTCCAAATATTCAGTTGAAATAGATCCGCCTCCGATTCCCAGCCTTGGCCTTGAACGGGAAGGCAACCCTGCGTTTCGTTCGATCGCTTTCGATGTTATCCTTTGCTCTTGAATAACCAAAACGCGAACATGGCTTTAATTTCAGAGGAATAACATCGTGGAAGACTCGGACGATACGGACAGCCAAGAAAGCCAAACCACGGCTGCTCCTGCCGGCCAGCCCCCGAAAGCGGCACCCGAGTGGAAACCGCTTACTGCCAAACAACGCCGGGTCCTGGGTACCTTGATGGAAAAATCCAAAACCACGCCAGACGCCTACCCGATGACCTTTGCCGGACTGTGCACCGGTTGCAACCAAAAGTCGAACCGGGCTCCAATCTCAAACTATAGCAGCGAGCAAGTTGAAACCATCGTAGATGAGGTTCGCACCATCGGGGCTCTAACCATCGTCCAGGGACTTGGTCGCAACACCAAAGTCAGGCACTATGCCTACAACTGGTTGGCAATCAGCAAAGTCGAAGCTGCCGTCATGACGGAACTCCTGCTCCGCGGCGAACAGACCTTAGGCGAACTTCGAACGAGAGCGGCTCGAATGGAGCCGATCAATGACCTACAGCACATGACCGAATTGTTCAATGAGCTCAAACGCCGCAATCTGGTTGTCGAATTGAGCCCGCCAGGACGGGGGCAGATTGTGTCCCACAACCTCTATCCCGAGTGGGAGCTCGAGCAAGTGCGCAAGGCAGTTGCTGCTGGCTTATCCGCCACGGGGGACGTCGAGGAGCCTGCTCTTTCATCGAATCGTCCGGCGCAGGGAAACGCCGTTCCAAGCGAGAATTCAAATCTTAGAATCAAAGATATGGAATCGGAAATCGAAACGCTCAAGGATTCGGTCAACGATTTGCAATCACGGCTCAGCCGACTTGAACGCGAGCTTGGAGTCAGCTGAGTTCTGGAATAGCTGAGCGCAGCTGAATTCGTGAAAATTCTGTCCCTACCTCAATTCTCTCGAATTCAGTTGCGACTGAGAAAGTTCGCTTGACATCGTTTCCGATAAATAGCTACCAATAGATTTTGGAAGTTGCAGCTCTGAGGAAATGATCGATGCGAGTCTTAGCCATCAATGCCCCTGCAGCCCTGGCACGCGATCTGCAACAGCGAGCCAACACAACCGATGGCATGAAGCTATTGATCGCTGACGCCAGGAATCCACTTGCTAATGGTCTTGGCCACGATCAGTTTGTGGCATTTTCAAGTCGACGGAAAGTAGATTTGAAAGCCATTTCGACCCTGAGAAAGACCATTCGAAATTTCCAACCCGACATCGTTCATTCTTTCTTGCCGCGAGCTCTATCGCAAACAGTACTTGCAACGATTGGAATGAGGAAACGACCGACCATCGTTTCTTTTTACGGGATCACTCGTGTCCCATCTTGGCGAGAACCGGCAGACTGGATCACTTATCTTTCCCCCAGAGTCTCGGTTCACGCTTGCGAGTCCATTGCGGTAAAAAACGCGTTGATTAAGGGTGGAGTCAACGAAAGCAAGTGCGAAGTCATCTACAACTGCGTAGAAAAGGTGGCGCAGTCGCTATCTAGGGGAGAGTTGCGAGCAAAGTTTGGGATAAGTCCGGACGCTTTTGTCGTTGGGACGGTTGCAACGATTCGCCCCGTCAAAGGCATTGATGTCATGCTTCGCGCTTTGATCGAATGCTCCGACATTCCAAATTTGGTAGCTATTTTCGCTGGACCAATGGAAGATCCCGCGTCCGCAGCGCTGGTCAACGACCCTCGCTTGCAAGGCCGACTCAGGATGCTTGGCTATACGAATAATGCCGCCACGCTCATGAAGGGAATGGACTTGTTTGTCATGCCATCACGAAAGGAAGGTCTGTGCCGAGCACTTTTGGAGGCGATGGGACAGGGTGTTTGCCCGATCGTCAGCAACGCTGGAGGCATGAAGGAAGTGGTTCGGAACGGAATCGACGGAATTGTTTTCCCGATCGAGGATTCGTTTGCGTTGGCAGCTGCCATTCGTCGTCTGCACGCTGCTCCACGGCAGATTTCTACGTTAGGGGAGTCCGCACTGAAACGGGTCCAGTCGATGTGCTCCCCACAGGTTGTTGGAGAACGGGTTTTTAAGTTGTACCAGCGATTGGCTGCATGATTGCTATCAATCCTTTCGCTCTTGCATGAACCTGACCTACATGATACGAACTCGACATGAATTTTTGCGTCTCTTACCATATGAAACCGCGAATCGCGCGATCGAACTCATCGTTTCGGTCGTCGGGTGTCGCTTGGTCGAATGGGAATAAGATTTCGATCCTCGTTGTTCTCGCGTCAGCGCTTCTCGGATGCAATCGAAGCAACCCGTATTTGACTGCAACTCCATCTGGTTTTTTTGTTCCCAACCCGGCCACCAGTTTGGCCAGCCCGCAACTTCCAGCACAGCTCGCGGAACTAGAACGCCGAGCGAAACTCTTGGACGATAACAATCGGCAGCTAACTACCCAACTGGCGCAATCTCAACAGCAGATGCAGTTGTTCAAAGAGCGCTCCGACCTGATGCAAAGACAACTTCAGGATGTCAACAATCAGCTCCAACAGTCTCGAGTCGCCTCGGTCCAATCCAATCAACAATTTCGCGGTTTAGCGGACCGAGTTCAGGTGGAGCAATCGCTTCAAGATCGTCGAGGTGGCGCTAAGCTAACAGCCAACACCAGCAGCAAAATTGGCAGCGAACCGCTTCGGGAATTGGGGTATTCCGTCGAAAACGATGGCGGCGTCATTCGGCTCCGCGTTCCAGCCGATCAACTGTTCCAGCCTGGGACTGCCCAGCTGACTCCGTCCGCTTCGGGCATCCTGGATCGCATCTCGGAGACTTTAAAACGCAGCTACACACGGCAGCGAATTGCAATCGAGGGTCACACGGACAATTCGCCCCTCTATGGCGGGACTTTCTCAACCAATCACCAACTGGCAGCCGCTCAAAGCAATTCGGTATTAGAGCACTTCACTCGCCGCAATCAGATGCCCATCAGCCAACTCTTTACGTTAAACCACGGCGATAACTATCCGATTGCGGACAACCAAAGCCCAGCCAATCGCGCGACCAATCGACGCATTGAATTCGTAATCTATCCAGAGACATTCTGAAACGGTGGTATTTCGCCGTGGCCGAGCGAGGCCCTTCGCTCGGCAGGACTCGTTAAGTCGCAATACCGTTCAATTATTTGTTTAACAGTCAGCCGAAGGCGTCCTCGATACCACTAACGTACGCCTACGGCTAACGGTTAAACGAAATTCTTGCGAAAGTTGGCTTCCTTGAACGGTATTGCGTTAAGTCGAGTGGCAGAGCCTTAGTTAGTTAGGGCATTAAACCACCTACTATTGGTCCCTAAGTCCCCCGAAATCCAGCTATCGGGTCATTTTGCTGGAAAGTCACCGAAAAATGAGTATTTGTATAAGCATTTGGTTGCTCTGGATGTTGAATACCTGTCTTGGAAACAAGACAATAGATTCAAGTCTACGAAGTTACAGCCCTAAGAAATTGGTTTTCGTCCATCGCGTTCCCCTCGAGTTGGCCAATGTTGAAACGACCAAGCACAGTCCGTGAAATCGATCCCAACCGCGACGAAAACGCGTCCATAGGCGACACGTCGGCTAGGAATGCAATCGACGATCCAGATTTGAATCCAGATTTGAATGTAGATTTGAAAGCAGATATGTTGGAAGTGGAGGATTCCGAGGACGACGATTCCGATGAGGACGACGATTCCGATGATGAAACGGTGGCCAATTGGTTTGATTCGGAAACGAAGTCGTTCTTAGCCAGTATGCTTGTGCACCTTGTGATCATTGTTGGACTTGCTTCGTACACGGTCGCAACGCAGCCTGAGATTCTTGCTCTCTTTATCCAGTCGCAACCGATTGCTGAGGAACTGCCGCCGTTAGATATCTTCAATGACATTGCCTATTCTGAAGCGCCATCGGAAGAGATCGGTGCCAATTCGATCGGTTTAACGGACATGGCGCTTTCGACGGCACCTACCCTGGCCGATATTTCTGAGGTACCGACCATGGAGGTGGACATAACGATGCCAAATGCCTCCGTACACGTTTCCATTGACATCAAAGAAGCGGTTGGTTTGACGGAGTCGACGAAAGCGGTGCGAGGCATGACGGGAGTCGGCGAAACCGGCACACAGGGAGCCGTCGACCGAATTACGTTTGAACTGCTTCAGTCCATCGAGCAGCGGCCGACGTTGGTCGTGTGGCTATTCGATAGTTCGATCTCGATGGTAAAGCGAAGGCAAGAGATTCGCGATCGATTCGACCGGATCTATGAGCAATTGGGGATTGTTCAAGAGGAAAAGAGGAAGCGAGGGGGTTTCAGCGAATCGGATTCGTTGATTACATCGATCGTTTCCTTTGGAAACGATGTGCAATTCATGACCAAGAAACCCACAACCGATCTCTCTGAAATTCGCTCGGCCATCGACAGTATTGCGATTGACGAGTCAGGGGTTGAAATGGTTTTCCACGCCATCAAGGCGGTCGCAGATAGATACAAGTCGATGCGAACATCGCGAGGTCCGAACGACCCTGAGCGCAATGTCGTTTTGATCACGATCACCGACGAGCGTGGCGATGACATGCAAATGGCGGACGAAGCCATTGCATTGTGCAAGAAGTTCGCGATACAGTCCCATGTCCTCGGGGTGCCAGCGCCTTTCGGACGGGAATTTACCTACATCAAATTCGTGGACCCGGATCCAAAATTTGACCAAACTCCAGACTGGCGTCAAGTGGATCAAGGGCCCGAGACGTTGCTGCCGGAACGAGTGCAATTAGGCTATCAAGACAACTACTTCGAAGAGCCAGTCATCGATTCCGGTTTCGGCCCATATGCCCTTGCCCGCATGTGCTACGAGACCGGAGGTATCTATTTCTCGATTCACCCGAATCGTCAAGTAGGGAAAAGGATCGACCCAGGCAAGATCGAAGCGTTTGCTTCCCGATTGAGTTATTTCTTTTCCCCCGAGGTGATGGATTTGTACCGTCCCGATTACTTGAGTGAGTCGGAATACATGGCGAAGGTCAAGAAGAGTCCATTGCGGACGACCTTGATTCATGCTGCACAGATTGCACGAGTCGGAACGTTGGACAAACCCAAGCAAGAGTTTATCAAGCGCGAGGAGGCGATTTTCATTCGCGATCTCACCCTGGCTCAGCAGGAGTCGGCTCGACTTGCCCCGGAGCTGATGACATTATGTACAGTCCTTGCCGAGGGAGAAAAATCGCGTAGCAAAGAGACCTCACCTCGATGGCTAGCCAGTTTTGATTTGTCGTTTGGAACGGCTATTGCGGCCAAGGTTCGTGCGGAGGCATACAATGCGATGCTTGCCAAAGCCAAGCGTGGCATGAACTTTGAGAAGCCGGAAAGCAACACTTGGAACTTGAAGCCAACGGATAAGATCAGTGTCGATAGCAAGCTGGAAAAGGAAGGCAAGCAAGCGACGGAACTGTTGCGAGGAGTTGCGGAAAAGCATAAAGGAACTCCATGGGCACTTTTGGCAGAGCGAGAATTGTCGCATCCGTTGGGGTGGGAGTGGAACGAATCCTTTACTGACCTCAACCCACCGCCAAAGCCTGGGCGTCCTCCGCGAACCACACCTCCCCCGAGGCCGGCTCAGAACGACAAAGCCAAGATGCTAACTCCTCCACCACCCAAACGGCCAGTTACCAAGATCTAGTTTTGTCGCCTTTTGCTCATCGAGCTCGTTCTCCCGCATGAAGACTCGGCAGGTAGTTTTCATTCTGCCGCTCACCTTAGTCGCCACCGAATTTCCCGTTCTTCGCTACAATAGGGCCTTCGAATGACACTATGTTATTTTAGATTCGCCTGGAATTGCGTTGAGGAGCGTTGCCGTGTTTCGTTTGGAAGTAATTGACTACATCGATCAAACCAACCAGTCCCTTGTGGCTAGAGTTCCCGAGACTGGGACCGCCGCAATTCAGTTCGGGGCCCAATTGATCGTGCAGCAGTCTCAGGAAGCTATCTTCTTCCGAGATGGCCGAGCGATGGATAGCTTCGGACCAGGTCGAACAACGCTCACCACGGCAAACCTGCCAATCATCGGTCGCATATTGACCGCACCGTTTGAAAAATCTCCATTTCAAGCCTGTGTCTATTTCATCGGCAAACAAACCTTCATCGATCAGCGTTGGGGAACCAGGAATCCGATTACGCTTCGTGATCCGCAATTCGGAATCGTTCGACTACGCGGATATGGCAAGTTTGCATATCGAGTTGCGGACGGTGCTTTGTTGCTAAATACGATTGTCGGGACACAGGGGAAATTCACGACTGATGAGATTGTCAATTATTTGCGTGATGTGATTGTGGCAGGCTTGACCGATTTGCTGGCAACGTCTGGAATTGGGTTGTTGGATATGCCAGCCCGGATGGACGACATCAGCAATGCCGCTCGCGTGAAACTTGGCGATCAGTTTTCGAAATACGGGCTTGAATTGACCGAGTTCTTCATCAGTAATATTTCGCCCCCCGAAGAAGTGCAAAAGGCCATCGATGCCAAATCCAGCATGGCGGTCCTGGGGGATTTGCGTTCTTACACCATGTACGCGACCGGAAATGCCATCCAAGCGGCTGGAAACGCGGGTAGTTCTCCGCTGGGGTTTGGACTTGGAATGATGCTGCCACAGATTTTACAACAACAGCAAGGGGGGCCCGCAACCGCGGCCCATGTGTCGCAAACCGCCGGGATGGGAGTTGCCTCCAAGGCAACCGGTGCACCACCGTATCTCGATTTTTCCGCTGCGAAGCCCGCGAGTCCAGAGGACTTGCTGACGCAATTGCAGCGAATGGCTCAACAGTTTGGCTGGACCCTTGAAGAAACGGACCCAAACATCTATTCCGCGATCATTCCACTTGCTTCCGCACGACGCCAAAAAGTCTATCTCGAATTGGATCGAAAAGACTCAGATGGAAATCGAGTGCTGGGTGTTTGGAGCACTTGCGGAATGATAAATCCTGCAGCAGCCATGACTGTCCTTCGCAACAATGATACTGTCGTTCATGGGGCCTTTGCGATTCGGCGACTGCCGGAGGGTGAAGTGCTTGTCTTGCGTTCCAATCTTTTGGCAGATCTTACCGACGTGGGCGAAATGGCAAAGATTGTTTCCGCAATTGCATGGCAAGCCGATCAAGTTGAACAACAACTATCCGGCACCGTCGACCAGCACTAACAAAAGTCCAACGTTCGTTTATCCCCTATACCTTTCAATGTTTCGTTTTACAGTTAGCCAAAGGCGTACTCAATACCAGTAACGTACGGCTAACGGTTAAGCGAAATTTTTGCGAAATTGGGCTTCGTTGCTGCCTTCCATTTCAATCACTTCGTTCCATTTCCATTCCATTTCCCCAGTTGTTTCACTGAGGTATTCATGTTCAATCGTCGATTTTTACTCGCTTGTTTCCTATTCGGATTGGTCTATCTAACATGCAACCTCGCTGGCTTCGCCGAGGATAGTTCCGGACAATGGAATCAATGGCGAGGTCCCAATCGCGACGGTATCTCGACGGAAAAGGGTCTCCTCGATTCCTGGCCAGAGCAAGGGCCAGCTATCGCATTCAGCGTTAAAGGGCTTGGCCAGGGGATGGCCAGCGTTGCGATCGCGAATGGCAAGGTTCTCACGATGGGGAATAAAGATGGCAACACGAAATTGATTTGCCTGAATCAGAGCACGGGCGAAGTCGAATGGAGCACTCCGTTCACGACTGCTAAAGGAGATCCAAATTGCACTCCGACGGTCGACTTGGCCAGTGGGCTCGTTTATGCGTTGTCCAACGACGGGATCTTGGTCTGTTGCAAGCTGGATGGCGGCGCAGCGGTTTGGAAAACAAGCTTCACCAAGGACTTCGGGGGCAAGATCGAATCCGGTTGGGGCTATAGCGAATCGCCCCTGGTGGACGGTGACTTGCTCATTTGCACTCCAGGGGCTTCGGATGCGATGCTAGTCGCACTTAATAAGCTGACGGGTGGAGTCGTTTGGAAGGGCAAAGCGCCCGAAGGCAAGCTACAAGGAAACGATGGTGCAGGCTACGCCTCGGCGATCCCTTCCAACGCGGCTGGTGTCAAGCAGTACGTTCAGTTGATCGGGCACGGAATCGTTAGTTACGATTCTGCAACAGGCTCGCTTCTTTGGAACTACGATCGTGTGGCTAACCGAACGGCCAATATTCCAACGCCTATTGCTAAGGACAATTATATTTTTTGCTCGACGGGCTACGACGATGGCGGGACAGCCCTGTTAGAAATTTCCAAGAACGGAAAAGGGCTTGCCGTCAAAGAAGTCTACTACAAGACCAACAAAGAGCTTCAAAATCATCATGGAGGGATGATCCTGATCGGGGATTATGTCTACATGGGGCATGGCCACAACAACGGCTTCCCCGCCTGCATTGAGTGGAAGACCGGCAGAAATCTATGGGAGAAGGCTCGCGGCGCGGGTACCGGATCTGCCGCGATTGTTGTCGCCGAGGGCAAACTGTACTTCCGATATCAGGACAGCACGATGGCACTCGTCAATACCACAACGGACCAATACGACTTGATCAGTAAATTCAAATTACCGACGCACAATGGCGAAAGTTGGCCGCATCCTGTGATCGCTGGTGCCAAACTTTACATCCGAGACCAAGACGAACTTGTGTGTTTCAAAATAGGCAAGTGAATGCCGGCGAGCGACAGACAGTGGACTAACGGGCCAGGCCAGCGTGTGGCACGCCCAAAGCGATTAGCGATGGGCGTGGGAAGTGTGGCAAATGGCTTTAGCGATTCACCACGCCCTTCGTACCTCAGAGCGTGCCACCCAGTCTGGGTAGATTTCAAACTACCCCTCGCCCCCTATGGCCCGAGTGGGCGTCTAGCCGTGCTTCGTGCATACTTTACACTTGAATTGTTGTGCTATAACAGGAATACTGTATAAAAGAACATGGGATGTTTCATTGGTGAGTGTGCGATTAACTTTGCATTTCATAAACCAGAGATAACAGAGTGAACAACGAAAAGAAGATCTTTTTGGTGGACGACAATTCAGCGGTTCTGGCCTCGATGGAGGCATTGCTGAAGCTCGAGGGATATTCGGTTCAGTCTTTTTCCAACGGTGCCGATTTTTTTCGGAAAACCGACCTGAACCAAGTTGGTTGCGTTATTTCTGACTTGCAGATGCCCGAGATGAATGGTGCCGAACTCCAAAAGCGACTGCGCAAGTACGATAGCTCATTGGCTTTGATCATCATCTCAGGGCACGCGGATGTTTCGTCCACGGTTCAGCTTATGGAAAAAGGTGCCGTAACCCTTATTCAAAAGCCGCTTGAAACAAACCGATTGCTGGCTGCCATAGAAAAGGCTTTGCTTCAAAGTCAAGAACAGCATGAGTCTCTTGCTCTTTATCGTGATGCGGTGGAACGACTAGCGCAGGTGGATGAAGAAGAAATGCAAGTCATGCAACGCGTGATCAAGGGAATGCCCGTCAAGGCTATCAGCGATGCGCTTACGATGAGCAATCGAACGGTTGACCGTCGTCGCCTTTCCGCATTAACCAAATCGAGGGCTACGAGCATCACCGAGTTTGCCATGCTCCTAGCTAGACTTCAGCGTTAAGTTCGGCAGTCTATCTAAGCCACTGTTTCGCCATCAAGAACCCGACGAACAGCCAACGCCAGTGACGTGACCGTGAATGGTTTGTGCAGAAAACTTGCCTGGGAGTACTCCAAAATATCTTTCCGGAGATTCTCCTCGCCGTAACCGGACAACAGAAGAACCTTCATTTCGCGAATCAATGGTCGAAGTTTCTCTAGCATGATTCTGGCACCCATAACCGGCATAACGACATCGGTTACGATGATGTCAATCTTGTCGGCGTGGTGCAAGGCGATGTCGATTGCCTTCTCGCCATTTTCCGCTTCCAGCACAGAATAACCACAGGTTTCTAGGATATGTCGACTGAGCGCACGAACCGCGGCCTCATCTTCCACGAGAAGGATTGTTTCACTGCCCATCTTCAACTGGAGGTCTTTGAATGCATTTACTTGCTCAACGGTCGCGTTCACGGCTGGAATATAGACCCGAAATGTCGTTCCATGGCCTACTTCCGTTGTAAACGAAACGTGACCTCCACACTGGTTGACAATGCCATAGACCGAGGACAGTCCCAGCCCGGTACCTTTTCCCTGTTGTTTGGTTGTAAAAAACGGTTCGAAAATGCGTTCCCGGTGGGCCACCGGAATACCGCATCCATTGTCGTTGACTTGAAGACAACGATACGTCCCGGCCGCCACATTTGGGAATTGTGATTCGGAAACCTGAACGTTCATCGTTTCAATCGTGATGCAACCGTGATCCGCAATCGCATCGCGAGCGTTCAAGACGAGGTTGACTAGAATACGATCAATTTGCCCGGGATCCATCCTGACCGCACCGACGTTCGAGCCCAGTTTCAACCTTAACTCAAAGTTTTCTCCGACGAGACTCTTCAACATCTGTTCTATTTTTTGGACCGAATCATTGAGGTCGAAAAACTTTGGCTCAACGAGTTGTTTTCGACAGAAGGTGAGCAAATGCCGCGTCAACTCCGCGGAACGTTCGCCTGCCTGGTGAATCTCGGAAAGAAAATCGTGCCAGGGATGTTCCGGGCCAGCAGATTTGAGAAGGATATCAGAATAGTTGAGAATGACGGTCAGTAGATTATTGAAATCATGAGCGACGCCGCCCGCAAGCTGCCCCACAGCCTCCATTTTTTGCGCATGGCGCATATGCTCTTCCACTTGCTTTGCCTGAGTCACATCGCGAAAAACAAGCACAGCGCCGGTCAATTGGCCACGATCATCTAGGATGGGCGACGCACAATCATCGATCGGAAATTCATGGCCATCGCGATGTATTAGGATCGTATGATTGGCAAGCCCTACAACAGTCCCCTCCAACAATACCCTATCAACAGGGTTTGCAACCGGCAAGCGCGTGTCTTCGTTACAAACATTGAAAACCGTAGTTAGCGAAACCCCTTGGGCATCCGCCATTCGCCAACCGGAAAGCCTCTCTGCCACCGTGTTCATGAAAGTCACACACCCCATTTTGTCGGTTGCAATGACACCATCCCCTATGCTTGCAAGCGTTGTTGCGTAGCGACGTTCGCTTTCACGTAGCCTCTGTTCTGCTCTATGTTTGTAGAGGGCCATTTCAATGACCGTCCGCAATTCGCGTTCATCAAAGGGCTTCAGAAGGTATCCAAATGGCTCCGTCACGCGCGCTCGGTCGACAGTCGCCTCGTCGGCATGGGCCGTCAAATAAACCACGGGCAAACCGACTTGAGTCCGAATAATTTCCGCAGCCTCAATCCCGTCCATAGTACTTCGAAGTCGGATATCCATGAGCGTGAGGTCAGGACGTTGCTCTTGGGCAATCGCCACCGCATCCTCACCCTTGGCTGCAACGCCTACCACATCATATCCCAGCCGAGTAAGGCGAGTTCGCAAATCGAGCGCAACGACAGCTTCGTCTTCGACGACAAGAATTCTTGCTGCTGTCATGACTTACTTTCCTGTTTGGAAACATGGATTGGAAAAGTGATGCAAAACTGGGTGCCGTTTCCGTGCAATATCTTAACAGATCCAGCCAATTGGTGGGCGAGGTCATGGACCAGTTGAAGACCTAGAGTGGACAGTTGTTTTAGATCAATCGACTCAGAAAGGCCAACTCCGTCGTCGGACACGACAAGGCTAACTCGCCCTTCTCCCAGCTTCAGGAACTCAATCTGGACTTGTCCAGTTCCGCCGTCGGGAAATGCGTACTTTAGCGAATTGCTGACTAGCTCGTTAATAATTAGTCCAACCGGAATTGCCTGCTCCAGATCAAGCGAAGTACTCGATACATTCAGCACCAAGCCAATCTGCGCGGAATCGACACCATAGGAACGAAACAAGTGGCGACACAAAGCATGCAAGTACTCGGACAAATCGATTCGGCCTAAGTTGCCGGAGTAGAGTGTTTCGTGGACGAGTGCCATCGATCGGACACGATTTTGGCTGTCTCGCAGCCCATCGAAAACAGCCAAGTCTTTCACTTTGTCTGCTTGAAGATTGAGAAGGCTGCTTACAATTTGAAGATTGTTTTTGACGCGGTGATGGATCTCCTTCAACATGGCTTCTTTTTCGCGCAGTGTCGTTCGCACGCGTTCTTCGGCAACTCGCGCCTCGCTGATATCCTGGATGAATCCATCGATGAATTGCAGTGTCCCATCTTCCGCATAAACTCCTGTAGCACGTTCTTGAACCCATCGCACTTCTCCAGCTCTGTCTACAATGCGATAAATATTGGAGCAGGGGACGCGCGCCTCCAATGCTAATTGGCATTTGCTCCAAAGCCAATCCCGATCCTCGGAGTGAATGAGATCGGAATAGGCAAGGTGTTTGTTCTGCTCCAGTTCGTCACGCAGGTACCCGGTCACGGCTTCGCAACCGGAGCTGACATAGATCATGGTCCAGTGGGGGTCATTCTGACATCGATAGGCCATCCCAGGCAGATTGCCTACCAACCTTTCCAATTGTACTTTGCTATCCTGTAGGCAATTAAGTAATTGATGGCGCTCGACGGCGAGCACGGCCAGTTGGGCCGACCGTTCCACCGTTGCCAGTTCTTCCTTGGTTGGACTACGTGGCTCCGAATAGTACATTGCAAAGGTTCCAAGAACCTGCCCCTCCGATGAGTTCATCGGCACGGACCAACAGGCCTTAAGCCCATTTTGCTCCGCCAGTTTAGGTAAACTGGGCGATGCAGCACGGTGCAGGTGCAAGCCATCTTTGTCGAGCAGTAGGATGGAGCACATCAGCCCAGGGTTCAACCGTTCGCAGCTCAATGCGACTTCGTTTAAGACTCGGTCGATCGGCGTTCCACTCGTGAGCAACTCAAGAAGCATTCGTTCATTGGTCGCACGAGTCTCTCGCTCTTTACGTTCCGTGATATCGGAGACGACGCCATCTAGACGGATTGGAACGCCTGCTTTGTCGTGCATATGTCGTCCGCAGTCGTAAACCCACCGTACCGATCCATCCGGACGGACAATTCGATACACTTGTTCAAAAACTCCGGTTGTTTGGAGAACAACGAAAGCATCTTCCACCATCGGTCTGTCATCTGGATGTACGGCTGTCAGCCAAAGCAGCGGATCTCGAGTGAATTCCGCAGGCGACAATCCATAAATCACTTTGCAGTGATCGCTAATGAAGAGAATTGCGTCGCCACTAATATTCGCAGAATAGACCACCACTTGTATTGATTTTAGAATTCCATCGATTCGATCGCGACTCTCGCGTACCGTCAATTCAGCACGTTTACGAGCGGTAACGTCGGTAAACGTCACGACGAGCCCCATGACCACAGACCCATCGAGCACGGGAGTCACGCGACCCTCCAGGTCATCCAGTTCAACACCCTCAAAGCTATACTGAATTTCGAATTGTCCCGGACTTCGCCCTTGCCAAACTTCTGCCAAGCACGTTTCAATTGTTTCCCTGTCCCGCGGACGCACTAGGTCGGGTAATGGCGTTCCGATAATCGCCGGAGTTTGGACCTGAGGCTGATTTCGGTTGAGGAAATCGACCTTGTTTTCATGATCGAGCAACATGACCAAGTCGGGGGAGTTCTCAAGGATTGCGCGCTGTCGCGACATGGTAGAACGAAGCTGCAATTGGCTGCCAATCCAATCGGCCATCAACATGATCAAGTCGGTGTCGAGTGCGCTATACGGAACGGTTCGAGGCTTGTTACTTTCGAAATGGAGCACACCGCTACGCGTAGCGGAATAGCTGATATCGGCTTCAAAAACCGTCTTTGTAGCAGGGACTTGCTCGGAATCAGTCGGAACCGGGGCCAACACTGTCCATTCCTGAAGCGGTTGATAGGCTTCACCATCCAAACGCAAGACTACCCCTTTCTCAGCTCGAAAATGGGAACAACCCAGTTCAAGTATCCTTTGCACTTGCTCTTCAAACGATAATTCGTTCGATGTTGTAGTTTCAAGCAACCTGCGAACCGCAATTTCAAAACAATGCTGCCTCGTGATATCCCGTTGGGAACCCCATATACGAACCAGATGCCCGTTCTCGACGGTACCGAGACAGTCGTTGGAAAACACAACTGGATTGCCATGCCGATCGAATTCCTCAGAAACAGCATCGACGATTCGATAACCATTCTGAATCATCGAACGCAAAAAGGAATTGTTGGCTTCATTGTCGAGTGTCTGATACAAATCGATGGCTCGCAAACCGATTAACTGTTCGCCTCGCTCGAAGCCGTACATACGAGCCTGTGCGTCATTCGTAATCGCGATAAACCCATCGGTAGCAAGGCGACTAACCTGCTCCTCGATCGGCAAGTCAATGGGAATCGGATGGTTAAATTCGTAAAGATAGCTGCCTGTGCTGCTGTTTTCAATGAAACCGCGATGACGTTCCTCGCTCATTCGAATCGTGTCTTCCGCTTTCTTTCGGTTGGTAATGTCTAGCGTAACAGCCAGTTGGCCAACAATTTCTCCGTCTCCATCTCGGTAGGGTACAGCATGTGTCTCAAGCCAGCGGCGGTTCCCTTTTAGGCTTGTGATTGGAAATTCGCCATGGCCGCTACCGCCGGCGAGTACATTCGCATGCAGCCCTCGAAAGACATCACGATACTCTTCGTCGATGAGTACCTCTAATACGGCACCCCGCACTTGTTCCATCGAATCCGCGTCGACCATGGCCAAGCCCGCAGCGTTCATTTCCATCAGACGGCCATCCTGAGAAACGATTTTGACGCATTCCGGCTCAAGCTCTAGTATCGTCCTCAACCTCGACTCACTCATTTTCAGTGAAAGGTCGGCCTCCTTCTTTTCCGTGATGTCTCTTTGAATACCAAGGAAGCCAATGCGTTCTCCGCGTTCATTGCTGATCGGCGAAATCATCAGCCCGTTCCAAAATGTCGTTCCGTCCTTGCGATAGTTCAGTAGGGCACCATCGAAGTGACCGGAACCGTTCAGGACTTCATTCAATTCCTTAACGGTCTTGGGGTCTGTTTTTTCACCCTGAAGAATCATGCAATCGAGCCCAAGCAACTCCTGTTGCGAATATTGAGTGAGTCGAGTGAAGCCCTCATTGACATAGGTTATGCGACGGTTTTGATCCGTCAAGAGAAAGCCTAGAGATGCTTCTCGCAGTCCGTCTTCCAGGATACGGTTGATATTGACGGCTCTCAACTGGGAGGAATGCAATACTGCAATCAGCCAACCCAAAGTCGAGGAAGTGGCCATGTAGAGCCACAACATCAAAATCTGGTGCGTTGGCTCTTGGCGATAAAAGGGTCCAGCCTGAATCGAAACACCGTATGCGGCACCGACCGAAGTCAGAATGATGGCGAGTGAGGTCCCGGCAGTTCCGAAACGCATGGTTGCCCAAGCAATCAATGGCAAAGGTAGAAAGGCTAACGCCCAGGCTGGCTCTTCGGTATTGGTATTCCAAACGAACACACCCAGCGTGAGCAACGCACATGAGATCAGCCAGCAGCCAAATTCCACAATGCGTATCCTCATCGCTTCAAATTCCCTGCGGCCTGCAATCATCAGAAGTGGCGCAGCCGCGATCACCCCCATCGAATCTCCGGCCCACCAACAAAACCATGCCTTTAAGTAGTCGTGGTTCAGGTAGAAATAATAGGCAAGAATTGCAATGCCATTGGTCGCCGATACCAGCATGCCGAGATGCGCACCGATCACCAACAAGGCAATATCGCGATTTCGATCAAACTCTGGATGAAACTTAAACCGACGCAAGAAGAAGGTGGTCAGAAGTGGCCCGGCTGTATTTCCGAGTGTGATTCCAGCGGAAGGCAGCAATCCAGTTCCGACCGACATGTTTACCAACAAAGATCCAATGCTTACGGCTGGCCAAACTCGGTATCCAAAACGATGAAGGCAGGCCACCGCGATTCCAGTCGGCAGCCACATGAGCGTAACATTCGTACCAACCGCGGGCATTAGTAATCCGACGTATCCGGCTACGTAGTATGCGAATGCAAGGCCAAGAAATTGAATCCAGTATTTTGACATAAACTTGTATTCGCAGAACGGACTGAGGAGAACGATCAGACGGCTACAGAGGAGGCCGAAGCAGATTGATGGTCGCTTGTCGTATGTCCGATTGACGCATGAGCGACTCTCCCACCAACATGGCTTGAATGTTTGCTAAATGGATTTTCTCAACGTCGGCGGCTGTGAAAATGCCGCTCTCCGCAACCACCGTCACGTCCAACGGAATCTCCTTTCGCATTTCGATCACATGGTCCAACTCGACTGCAAAGGTATGCAAGTCGCGATTGTTCACGCCCACTAACTTCGTTCCCGTCGCGAGCACCCGCTCTAAATGTTGTGGATGGTAAAGCTCGATCAACGCAGTCATTCCCAACTGCCGAACCAAATCGTAGAGACGATTCAATTCGTCTCCCTCAAGACACTCGGCAATCAACAACACCGCATCCGCACCGGCAACCCTGGCTTCATAAACCTGATACTCGTCTAGGATAAAATCCTTTCGCAGGACCGGTATTCCCACCGCGTTTCGAATCGCGGTCAAATAGTCTAAGCGGCCTTGAAAGAAGGGTTCGTCCGTCAGAACGCTAATCGCGGCAGCACCGCCCGATTCGTAGGCTAAGGCGATATCCGTGGGATTGAATTGAGGGCGAATCATTCCTTTGGAAGGGCTCGCACGCTTAACCTCCGCGATTAGCCGGACGTATTCATGCCCCTGCAACGCCAGCAAGAAATCCCGAACCTCCGGGCCTCGCGTTGCCTGGTCCACCAGAGACTGTAGATCGCGTCGGGTTTTCGCAATTGCAATCTCCTCTCGCTTGCTCGCGACGATTCGGTCTAAAACGGTTGTCATGCTAGGCATCGTTACACAAGGTCGGAATCGAATATGCGGACTTGTTTCCAGTTGGGTTTCTGCTCCGCAATGAATTCTAAATGCCGCGGAGCAACCTGATACTCGTCATGCGAATCACGGCTGTCGAACACGACGTTGAGCGTAACTTGATAGCCGCGATCGTTGACCGGCCTTGCTAGCTCTTGGTTCAACGTACCAACCGAAAAGTAGAGAACACCAGGATGATCATCGAGATACCTTTTGCATGCATTGACTAACTCCGCAATCTTGGATTCTGAATCATCCTGGAGCGTGAAATACACCATGTGCGAAAGTTGGGGCATTCGTTCTTGCTTCTGTTTTGTTTGAGTGCGAGGAATTGCAGGCATTTTGACAGAATAGAAGTTATTTCAGTCGAGCGGTTCTGGCAAGCCAAGCACCGCTCCGAAGAATGCATGCACTCCAATTAAAAGGAATTTTCGTTGCAGACGGAAAAACCCGCAAGTCTTAACACCCTGTGAGCCGAAAACAACATTGTTCGACGAGTCATCGTCTCCGCCACGATAAGGGTTTATACCGATGTCCTGCAAGTGTTTCCAACGAATTACTAGTCTATTATTACTTGCTACGGTTGGCGCTCAGACCGGCTGTGTCAGTCTTTCCAATGTCGCGATGGGGCCACTCGGAGTTCCAATTCCGATCAGTCCTTTGTTGCAAGACAACGAGGAAATCCAATTCCACGTTCACGAGCGATATGCTCGGGTGCCAATCATGGGGCCCGTGATCGCGGGCGGTCCAGTTGCCGCGATCGATCCACCCAGCGACGACGAAGTCATTCATGCCCTCGAAAAGGCTCGCCCCGTTCGAGGCGGTGTGCCATTGCTTTATGAAAAGCAACGCAACCGAGTCCGCATCGTGAAAGAAAAGATTGCGGATTATATCGATGATCCGCGATTCATCCCGCTCATCGGTTTCGCACAACTGCATCATGCTCACTACAAATGCACGGTGTATTTCGAAGAACGAACCATCAACGGTTGGCCAGTTCCTTACACGCTGGATGACAAAGAAAGCGTAGAAGTTATCTACATCGACCATAACCACTTCCATATGGTTGGCGATCCTGACACCGGTGCATCGAGCCCTTACTAACGAAGTAAGGCGAGCGGCAGACATAATACGGCCAGGCCATGGCACCGTGTGGCACGCCCAAAGCGATTAGCGATGGGCGTGGGAAGTTTGGCAAATGACTCTAGCGATTCACCACGCCCTTCGTACCTCAGAGCGTGCCACCCAGTTTATAGGTAGATTTCAAACTGCCCCTTGCCTAAAAAAGATGGAGTAAACAAAAAAGGGCGTATCGCATTTGCGATACGCCCTTTTTTTTATTGTTTCAACAGGGAGCGAACTGGGGTTTTACCGACGACCGCCGCCGCCGCTTCGGCCACGACCGCCGCCGCCTCCACCGCTGCGACCGCCACCGCCGCCGCCGCCGCTTCGACCACGGAAGCCACCGCCGCCGCCGCCACTTCCACCGCCGCTCGAACGTCCTCGTCCGCCGCCGCCCGAAGAAGCTCTTTCAGGTCGATCGCCACCGCGTTCTTCAAACGGTCGGTCTGGATCAACGTCCCCCTCTTCGCCGGGTTCTCCACCCTCTCCACCTTCGGCGCTCGCAAATTCATCCTCGATGCCGAGTTCTTCCAACGCACGTCGTCGCGAAAGCTTGACGCGATCATGGTCGTCAATGTCGATAACAATGACTTTCATCGTATCGCCAACTTTGCAGACGGCGTCGACACTCGGTACGTAACCGCTCGAGAGTTCGCTGATGTGGCACAGGCCGTCCTTTCCAGGAAGGATCTCAACAAATGCCCCGAAGTCTCGAACGCTCGAAACGGTACCGTCATAGATCTTGCCGATCTGAACCGTAGCCGTGCAAGCTTCAACGCGAGCCAACGCCGTTCGGGCCGAATCCGCGTCTCCGCTGGAGACAGTGACGTTGCCTTCATCATCCACATCGATATTCGCTCCGGTATCTTCTTGGATAGAACGAATGTTCTTTCCGCCAGGTCCGATCAAAGCGCCAATCTTTTCTGGATCGATCTTGGTTCGAAGGAGCCGCGGCGCATAGCGACTGATTTCGCTGCGTGGTCGAGGCATGCAGGTCAGCATCTTTCGGAGGATTTCCATCCTGGCTTCCTTGGCTTGCTTCAATGAAGCGCGAATGATTTCTTCGCTGATGCCGTCGATCTTGAGGTCGAGCTGAATGCCAGTGATTCCGTTTTGAGTTCCCGAAATCTTGAAGTCCATGTCGCCATGGTGGTCTTCGTCTCCGAGAATGTCGGTCAACAGAACGTAGGAGTCCTTTTCCCGGACCAATCCAATGCTGATACCAGCCACAGGATTGGTAATCGGAACGCCAGCAGCCATCAGGGCCAAACATCCACCGCAAACGCTGGCCATCGAGGATGAACCGTTGCTTTCGAGGATGTCGCTGATCAAACGAATGGTGTACGGGAAATCGTCTGGGTCTGGCAAAACGGGTTCGAGCGATCGTTCCGCGAGCATTCCGTGACCGATTTCGCGTCGACCTGGAGCGCGAATGGGACGGCATTCCCCGACGGAGAACGATGGGAAATTGTAGTCCAGCATGAATTTCTTGCTGTACTCTTCGACTAGCCCGTCCACGCGTTGTTCATCGCGCGGGGTACCGAGAGTCACGGTCACGAATGCTTGTGTTTCACCGCGCTGGAACAGAGCTGTTCCATGGGTGCGAGGAAGCAAATCCGACTCGCAGTGAATCGGTCGCAGGCTCATGCTGTCGCGGCCATCCGCACGTCTTCCAGCCAAAATCAAATCGCGAACAACGCGGCTTTCGAGCGTGTGCCATGCTCGATACAACGTATCCTTGGTGATCGCTCCCGCCGCTTGCGGATCTGGGATCAATTCGGCTAAGGCTGATTCGCGAAGTACGTTGCAGGCATCGTTGCGAGCTTGCTTTCCTTCGACTTGCTTAGCATCCTTGAATCGATCGTAATAAGTCGACTTCAAACGACCTAGGATTTCGGTGTCGTCTGGAATTGGATAATTGGCTTTGGTCGGCTGGACCTTTTCGAAGAGCTCACGTTGTAGACCGATGATCTCGCGGCAAATAACGTGGGCAAATTTGATAGCGTCCACCATTTCGCTTTCAGGGATTTCCTGAGCAAACCCTTCGACCATTACGACTTCACGCTCATTGGCTGAGACGATCATGTCCAGATCGCTGTCCTCCAACTGCGCATGTGTCGGGAATGCTACGAAGTTTCCATCGACACGACCAACGCGAGTTGCGGCGATCGGGCCGGTGAAAGGAAGGGAGCTAATGAACAGTGCGCATGCGCCACCGTTCATGGCCAAGACGTCCGCGTCGTTCTGAACGTCGCTGCTCAAAACAATCGACTGAACTTGAACGTCGTCGCGGAAGCCTTCTGGAAACAGCGGGCGAATCGGGCGGTCGATCAAGCGACTAGTCAGCGTTTCCTTGGTCGTTGGGCGAGTCTCTCGCTTCAGGAAACCACCCGGGAATTTGCCGGCGGCAGCGAATCGTTCTCGATAATCGCAAGTCAACGGAAAGAAGTCGGTACCTGGCCGCGATGGACCAGTCGAGACTGCATTCAGGACAACGGTATCGCCGTATTGGCAAAGCACGCAGGAGGTGGCTTGTTTCGCAAGCTGGCCGGTTTCAAAGGCCAAAACGGAATCGCCGATTTTTTTTTCTACTCGAATTTTCACTACAATAATTCCTTCAAAAATCACCATTCAAATCAACAGTTCTGGGCCGTAAGGCAGATCGTGCCTGTGGTCGTTTGGTAGAAGAAGGGCGACCCATTCCAATCAAGACGACCGGCGATCCGCTCGCCGAGAACTTGTAAGAGAACGACAAAAAAGAGATGACAAAAGAGACCACCCATTGGCCTCACCGACTTTCAACACGCTTCCCCATGGCGAACAAAACGCGACAGGGTTATTTATGTGGGCTTAACCACATCCGACACTCTTGAGCGATGCGCACGCTACCAAGAAATTCAAAACGCAACCAACAAATGCCAAGGGCTGGTTCAAGCGAACCAGCCCAAGATTTCAATCAACTACTTGCGGATATTCAACTTGCCAATCAAATCCAAATACCGCT
>JAYTVM010000221.1:0-22180 GCA_043743995.1 Pirellula sp.
TACGGAACTTGCTCACTATTAGTACACCAAAACAGGGTTGCGGGGGGACGAGCCCCCACGTAACCCAACGTTTTCGCTGCATAAAATCCTTCACGGCGTCGGGGGCGAGCCTCGAACGGATGAGCGGCATGTCTAGCTACGGTTTTGACACTTGCCAGCGAAACCCTTCGGCTTCAAAGACCTCTTTCGACTCCGCAGAACAAATTCTTTGAAACAAGCGTTCGGCCAAATGGGCGTTGGGGGACCCCCCAGCCACCGCGAAAGGTTGAGTCGCAACCGCACATGAAAGACCCATGATTTGAATCGCATCCAAGGTTTCCGATGAGCCAGCCGCGTTGCTCAAATAAACGATCGCAGCATCCAGCGAGCCGGTACGTAGTTGATTCACCAACATGTCCCCGGTCGGGGATTGCACCGTAACGTTTTCCATGACTTCCTTTTGAACCCCCCCTTCGCGAAGCGTGTTCTGCGTGAGCCATCCCATGGCGCATTGCTTCTCGTGCCCGACTCCAACTCTCAGTCCTTTTCTCGCGATGTCGCGGAGAGTTTTGATCTCCAGTGGATTTCCTTTTTGTACCAAGATCACCAACTCATTCATCGAGACGTCTACGGGCTTTGGAAATAGGTCGGGGACTTGATTCATGAATTCGGTGTCGCAAGCAAAATAGGCATCGGGATGCTGTCCCGCTTTCATTTGGGCCACCAAAATGCCGCAGCCATTGTAGACTCGGGAAACTCGTACTCCCTCACGTTGCTCAAAGGCAACCAGCGTCTCCTCGATAGCGGGCCGAAGCATAGAACCTGCAAAAATAGACAACTCGGGCACATCGCTCCAAACATCGCCATTGGCCACACGAAATCCGTGTTCGGCATAGTGCTTCAGTCCACGATCTCGGGCAGCCACATAGCGCGCGAAATGAAGGGCTGCTTGCGGTTGCTTAGAACCCGAAATCACTGCCAACGAAACTTGCGAGACAATCCCGTCCAATTCCGGCAGTTCAATCGCTTCCAGTTTGGGATAGGATTTTAGTAATACGTCGTAGACGATGCCAGCATCTGCGGATTCGACCACCAAGTCGTTGGCCACGTCGGTAACCGTCGTTTGGAAGGCAAGCGTAGCGGACACAAGGCGTTCCCAATGCTTATTTTCAATCAAGGCCTCTCGCGTGCGTTTACCAATCGCAGATGCGTCTGAACTTGCCTGCACCACTCGAACCTCAGCACGCAACAGGTCGGAAAAAGCTCGAATTCCTTTGGGGTTGCCTCGCTGGACTGCGACGACTCCGCGCATCGTTGCCAATGGAAGCACTTCGCTTAGGAGACCTTTCAGGCTTCCCATTTCTATAAAGCTATCATCTGCGGGCAGAAAAAGATCGCCCGTCTTGCTGACTTCGATGGACGCTAGAAGCGTCTGCGATGCACCGTATTGAATCTGGATGGACCGATGAAACTCCTTTTCGTATTGAGCCTTAATTGACTCCATCACGGCTCGATTGCTGGCCGCACAGAACAGAACCAGCGGTTCAGCCTCGCCGCTAAGATCATTGCCTGATGGTCCTGATGGGCGCTTCGGTGTTGAACTGCTCATCAAGAACATCAACGCAACGAAGACGACTACCGAACCCAATAAAACGGCTGTCTGACGACTCATACCAGAAACTCCATGCAAGTCATCGTTACTTTTTCCTGCCTGGAGGAATGGTCAAAAGTGTCGGCTTCGATGGGGTTCGTTCCAATGTTGTCACTGGCGGTGGCGTTTCACCGTCCTCGCCGTAAAGCTCCCGATTCCAGTTGGTCGATAGCAATAAATCGAAGCCAGGGTTGCGTTCTTTGACTTGGCAAGAGCAAGCTCCACAAAGGAACATGGTCAAGTCTTCGATTAGTCCCTCATTCATTTGCCTGGCCGGTATCACTTCCAACGCTCGCCCCCGGCCGAACACCGGTGCAAGCAATGGTTCGTTTTGAGTGTCGGATGCAAAACCTGTCATGAGTTTAATCAATAACTGTTCCTTGGGATCCTTTGAGTCGATTTCCAGGATCGTAAACTTGAGAAATAAAGGGACTTCCGCGTAGAGTTCCGAGCCAGGCAAGCCGATGCCATCGGGCAGTTGCAGTTTCTTACTCAAACGATCCAGTTCAACGCTCAGCAAATCGCGAATGGCTTGATCTTTCTTGGCGTCGTTTGACTTCAGCATGAGCCATACCACCGAATCGCCAGTCAGCAATCGACGGGCCAGTTCTCGCCGGACCGGCGAATGAAACAAGTTCGCTTTCGGTGCATCCTCAAGGGGGCCACGCCAATGATTTACCAGTTCACCGCTGCCCAGCGAAGTCCGAATCACCACGTACGGCAACGTTACCTGGGGTTGATCGCGAAGTGTTGCCCAAAGTTCGTTCCTCCTCTTATCCTCGTCCTTACCGATCTGGCTTTGAACGATTTCGGCATTGGCAGAACCACCTTTGTCGATGGACTCCTTTTCCAAGGATTGCACGAGCTGTTCTTGAACGTCAGAGAGTTTCCCGTCATGAAAGACGATCACTTGGCAATGGTCTGGACGCCAACGCTCCAATGCGTAACGAAAGACAGGGACATTGCATGCGATCGCAATGGTCGCCGAAAGTGCAATCATCGTTGCGATACTAGTTTGAAGGCATATTCGATATTGGATCATTTATGTTTCCACGAAGATTTTGCAAGATTCAGAATGGGTTCGTTTCAAGAGGAGAAAAGTTGACAGGCTGTCGTAGGTTTGTTGCCCAATTACTTGCCAAAGCACATCAGTCTGCCGTCCGTTGTCGAAAGGAACAACTTGCCGCTTGCGCCGGACATTCCGTCCCAAGCGGGCAGCGTGCCCAATTCAATACTCTGTTCCACTAAGCCGCTGTCGCAGTTCACGGACAACAGGAGACCACTAATCTTGCCCTCCAAGGCTTGGTCTTGATCGGCAAGCAGTTTTTGAACCCCCTCGTCTTTCTCGGACAATTGCTTGAAAGTGGCTTCTTCGTCGATCATGTCGAGCGGTCCTGCGATAAAGAGTTTATTGCCTGCCAGCACCATTGCGCGAACGTAGATTGGCACGTCGTTGGCCCACTTGGGTTTGACGAGGCTATTGCCTGCTTTTGGTGCTGTAGTTGCATTGTCGGCTCCGGCATTTTTTGCCGCTCCATTTCTCTTAGCCAGCGCTCCATTCTTGGCTGTGAACTGAATCGCATTGCCCATTTTTCCTTCGACCAGCGTCCCCCCCTCCAACGTCCCGTTGTTTCGGTGGGTCGAAAAATCGCGTGCCGTACCATCGTCGAAGGTGATCACAAGTCGAGGATCATTCCCCAACTCCGAACCATTCGTGTAACGCTCCGCGATGGCCGCATCCTCTGTGGCATTCATGTACAGCCTAAATTCGTCGATGATTCCCGCAAAGGAATTTGGGGAGTCATATTCTCCAACGGCAGACCCAGCATCCGCACCGATTTCCATGCCTTGGGCAGGGTCCTTAGTGAGAAGCCCCGTTGCCACCTCTTCTCCGACGCGCTCGCCGTCCACAAACAGCCGCATCTGCTTTTCTTGTGTGAGTACACCCACGATGTGATGCCAGCCTCCCACCACACGTCTAGGACCCTTGACACTGGAAAGTTTGTTCTCGGACCGGACCAGAAACGCTGGTCTTCCTTCCTCCAAGATCAAAGCAAATCCTTCGGCGGGACCACCACGGGCAGCGATGACGCCGTTCGGCTTCGTGGCCGTCACCCAAGCTTCTATCGTTATGGGTTTTCCTACCGGATTCAAACTCGGCGATTTTTGAAACTGAGCGTAGGAACCTGCGATCGCGGTGTTCGCAGCTTTGTTGAAGTCCGCAGGGATTTCTGGTGGGTTGGGATCCGCTTTGAACAACTGATGCTCCATGGTGGTTGTCCAACGCAAGTATTCCGGCTTTCGTCCATATCCGTATACGTACCCATTGCCATTGACCATCAGGCGTCCGGCCGGCGCAAATCGGCCAGCTTGGTAGTATCCGCCGTGACCACCTGCAAAGCTCTGCCCGAGCACCCAGTACGATCGATGGAACCAAGAATCATCGAGGAAGCCCATGGGTGCGAACAAGTGAGCGCCGTCGCCTCGTTGAACCGAAGCTTGGGTCGCAAAATCACCCGAGTTCGGACCAATCTCAAGCCGATTTCCTTCCAGGTCGAATTTCTGCGACTTCATGTACATGAACTTGCCATCGGACGACAAAATGTCCGGCAATCCTACCGGCATTTGCAAAACCTTAATTTTCTCTTGAATATTGTTGCCTGTTTCCGGATTGGTTTCATCGATGATGTTTTCCGTCAACTTCTTGCCTGTAGCTAACTCCAGCCGAATCATTCGAATTCCGCCGTCGAGGAAGTTTGAGCGTCCGGAAACGCAATTCACAATATCGTCTTGTATCAAGACGCTACCGTGCACTGGCCAGAGCGATTCCAACTGTTCGTAGGCCATCGTTCGGCGGTCCATTGGGGCTGCCCGATATCGCCAAGCCAGTTGCCCGTCCGAAGCTTGCAAACAGTAAACCCATCCGTCCGTTCCGCCGAACACGACCTTGCCCCGGTGTACGGTTGGAGGTGAGTCGATTCGTGCCCCCGCCGTAAACGACCAGCGTTCCTTGCCGCTCGTTTCGTCGAACGCAAACAACGTGTGAGCATCCATTTTGGCCACGTATACCGTTCCGTTAGCGATGACCGGTGAAGTCAATCGGCCACCAAGATCGACCGTCCACTTTTTCTCGACGGCAGGAGGAATCAATTCCGAAGCGGACCCGCTACGCGACGCGTCGTGGCGAAAGGTTGGCCAATCTCCGCGTTTTGCGTTAGCGACATCGTCCAGTGGTTTCAAAAAGGCTGGTCCTTTTTGCAGTCGGCCTTCTTCGGAGACAGTCTTAGGCAGCGGTCGAGTGGGCGCTAGCGGCGCGAGTGCGTTGAAGCCAAACAACTTCGCTTCGGGGTAGCACGCGCAATTGTGAGGCGGAGTGTAGGTTAAGCCATTGCACGGCATGATTCCGTACAAACACCCGCCGCGCACCCAATGGTTGATATCCCAGTGTTTGTTGTCGGGGCTAACAAACTCTGTACCCGTTCGCGACGGAATCAAGAAATTATCAGTCGCTTTGGCGATGTAGCATCGATGATGAAACCAGTACGTGTCCACATCCGGAGCGAACTCCTTTTTGACCTCGCCGGTCTTTGGATCGCGACCGGTATAAACGCCCGTGTCTTTTCCCGCTGTCGTTGGAGCAACCCAGACCAGACCATCCATTACCAACAAGTCCTGAGGGGACTGGTAACCCGAGTTGGGATGGACCGCAGTCCACAATTCTTTGCCGTCCTTTTTGGCGACGCTGATCATTTTGCCGTCGCCACCGGCATAGAGTACGACTTCATCATGCACAACTAATCGAGGACCAAAATTAAAGGTGAATTGATTGCGACGGCTCACCGGCTTGGTTTCCCAAGCGACATTGCCGGATCGATGTTCAACACTGATCAACTTCTCACCATCGTGGAAGTAGACGCGTGAAGCATCGGCAGCCAACGTGAGAGGTGATATTTTGGTTTGTTTGGCCCAGAGTGTTTTTCCCGAATCTGCGTCAACCGCCATGAGAATGCGAGGATCTTCGTTCCAAAACATTTCGCGAGCCAGGGCTTGGTCCCCCACCATTGCGTTCAGCGGCGCGTAGTCCGCGAGTTCGGCTTTGCCTTTCCTCACCACGAGAAACAAAATCCCTTGGGTGTTGACGATCTCTTCCGTACCTTCGGTTCCCACGTACGTCTGTTTTGTCTTACCTGTTGCAGCGTCGATCGCCGACAATGCGGCGTCGGTTCCCAACGTGGCGTAGACAGTGTCGTCGGTGGAAACCAAACGTCGCGAAAGTTGGGTCGGCCCGCTCTTCAGAGGCCAAAGATGACTCTGCCAATCCTCGATGTCTCGTTTCCACAAAACGGTTCCGTTGAAGGCGTCACGAGCGATCAGTTTCCATTTCGATGGAAGCTGAATGGAAATGCGGCTTCCTTCGTCCATGATGTAGAACATGCGACCGCCGGTGGAAACCAAAGCGCTCATGCTGGCCATGCGATCGTGATGGCGCGAGTATCGCGGGCTGCCTACCCATTGCAGATGCCGAGGTGGGGCCACCACATCGTCGTGGGCGACTGAGTTCCCGCTTGCATCGTGAAGGTAGTGAGACCATTCGTCGATGTTGCTTGGACGGGGTTTTACCGTCTTGATCCAATTCCCAGCCGCTTCTTTGCGATAGGCGACTCCGTTGGGCACCAACACTCGCAGCACTTCTTCTTGAGCAATATTGCTTTGGTCCTCAATGACCATCAAGTTGACCAAATTATCGATATACGGGAGTTGAGAACCCTCGAGCTGGTCGATTGCAACATCGCCATAAATCCCCATGGCACGAATGCGTTCACGGGCTTTTTGCACGGTTGCGGCATCGCGATCTAGACCTTGTACTTGGATCCCTTCTCCTTGCCGAAGAGCAGCCGTCAGCTCGCCTGTTCCGACCCCAAGGTGAACAAAGAATCCACCGGACACGCCGGTCTGTTTGAGAATTTGGGCAGCATCTTGGTTCGTATCAGCCAGGAGCCACTGCGGACCAACGAAAACCATTGCAGTCCAAAGTATCGACTTCATTGCGAGAGAGGGGCAACACATCATGATTGGGTCTCAATTCGAAACCAGGAGGGAATTTAGGCAGGTACGACCAAGGAAAGGACCCTAATTGTCGCACAAATCTTGCTCGACCGTATGGGCTTTGCACCGCGATTCAAGAAATTTCGTGGCGGATGCTGCCAGCATCCGAACCGACGCAAACCGTGGCGGATGCTGCCAGCATCCGAACCGACGCTAGCAGCGTCGGCCACGGCCACGGCCACGGCCAACCCTACTTACGAAGCCCAACGGCTTCGTACAGATCGAGCGTCGCAGGCGGGCGTGTGCAGGCGAAGACTTCGCCCGCAGAGCAACCGGCAGCAGCCCCTGCTGCTATTGCCAATCCACGAACGCGATCGAACACATGCGCTTTGGCTGGAGGAAATTGAGTGGCGTAACAAGCGATGCTGGCGATTTTTTTTTCGATCGTCTTACTGATATCAACGGTTATTTGATTTTCAAAACCAACGATGGCCGCCGGTTCGAATTGCAACCGAAAGTACAACTGCCGTTCGATGGCATGAACTGGCAACCCTTCAAACACATCATCCCATTTGGTTAGCCGGGAATAGAAAACCGCAGCGTCGGTTATTTGCATGGCTTGATAGTGGTCGGGTGATGCCATGGGTGTCTTGTTGCCAAAGCCGATCACCATCCTAGGCCGATAGCGTCGGAACTCTTTAGCTAGTGCAACGCGTTCATCAAAACCATCCATCAATCGCCGATTCGTGAAGTCCAAAATCTTACGAACATGGACCCCCAAAATGTTGGCGGCGGCCATGGCTTCTGCCCGTCGCACGTCTGGGGATGGACTCAATGGCGTTGGCTCACCGTCTGTTAGATCGATGATTCCAACGCGGTAGCCTTGTTCGACTAGGGCCGCGATGGTTCCCCCACATGCGATCTCGACATCGTCTGGGTGAGCGCCCACGACAATCACATCCAAACGATCGCTGTGCTGCGTCATCTACAAACCTCCTAATGGTAAAATCCTTGACACCTTTCGCAATTTGTGTCGCCTTTCGCTCTGCGAAAGTGCGATTCGTAGCTAACGCACTTTCGCGGAGCGAAAGGCGACAATGCCTCATCGAGGCTTGACCGCCTTGAGTAAAAATGTCGGATTGCATGACTCCAGTCGCAACTTGTCCAACTGATAGTTCCCCCTCGAGATTTGAACCATCCAAAGCATCGGCTCAATTCCCATTTTGGAGACAAACAATTGCTGCAAGGCGACGACGTAGTCCATGCTCATCATGTTGGCTATTAGGCACCCGCCAGGCTGCAGTCGCGGCCAAGCGTGCGAAACCAGTTCGGTAACTGCCCTGCCTGTTCCGCCGACGAAAATGGCCTCGGGGTCCGGTAACGATTCCCATGCCTTAGGGGCTTCGCCTAGGACGGGGACGAGATTGGTGACACCAAACTGATTCGCATTTTCCACCAACAAGTTGTAATCTTCGGCATCCATCTCGATGGCATAGGCTTTTCCATTGCGGGCGATCTGGGCAGCTTCGATGGCTACCGAACCACTCCCTGCACCGATGTCCCACACGATCGACGTGGATCGTAGGTTCATTTCGCCCAAAGCGATGGAACGGACTTCGTTTGGAGTTAACAACCCTCGTTTCGGCTTGCTTTGCCGAAACAACTCGTCTGGATTTCCAAACAACCGCCGGTTGTCGGATTCCGACTGCTTGTCCGGTACGCCAGATTGCCTAACCATAACCATCACGTTTAAAGGTGCGAAGCGCTGATTGACAATGTCCGCCAACGCGCTCCGCGTGACCCGTTCGTCAGGTGACCCCAAGTTCTCGCAAACATAAATCGTAAAATACGATATGCCTTTGGAGAGCAGCTCTTCCGCAAGTCTTGCCGGTGGCACCTCCTCGGAGGTAAAGACCCCCACCTTTTCAGCCGATCGAATACGTTCGACTACCCGTTCAAGCGGTTGCGAAGCTAAATTGGTCAGGTACGCTTCGTCCCAACTTTCCTTGACGCGAGCAAACGCTAATTGCATGCTGCTGACATGTGGCAGCACATCAAAGCGGTCTTTGCCGAGTCGGTCGCAAAGAAACCTGGCGGTTCCGTAGAACAAGGGATCGCCACTCGCCAATACGACCGTGGGGCTGTCGGATTGATCCAGTGAATTCGCGAGTCGGTCCAGGTCCGAGCCAATGATTTCCTTGCGGCCAGTGAAATTGGGGAATTTGGCTAAGAGCCCCGGGGAGCCAACGAGTACGCTCGCCGATTGGATGCAATCCGCCGCATGCTTGGTCAATCCCTCAGCTCCGTCGTCGCTGACGCCTATGATCATGATTTTGGTTGTATTTGGCATGCGGAAGTTATACCCCATCCAATTCGGGACACAAACGCCAAGTGATCGCATTAGCCACGGGTGCACCCGCCCCAATTGCCTCATAATGCGTTATGATAGCCAACACAGATTACCCCTTGATCGATTGCCCGTTTGAAGCTGCGGAACTGACAACGCATGAAACTGCACTGCTTAGGAACGGCTGGTTACCATCCCAGTGCAACCCGTCACACCAGTTGTTATTTCATTCCGGAAGCTAGCCTGATGCTCGATGCGGGCAGCGGACTCTTTCGATTGGAGAAGCTGATCGACCAAGAGGAGATTTCTATACTCCTGAGCCACTGCCATCTGGACCACGTGTTCGGCTTGACCTTTTTTCTGGACGTTGTGGCCGTGACGCCGCTCCGAAAAATCCATGTTTATGGGGAGCGAGAAAAGATCGATGCCGTTCAAAAGCACCTTTTTCACGAACTGCTTTTTCCGGTATTGCCACCCATTCAGTGGCACGCGATCGAGGACTTGGGCTTGGAATTTGCGTTGAACGGCGCCAAGTGTCGCTGGTTTCCACTAGAACATCCTGGGGGCAGTGTGGGTTATCGCATGGATTGGCCAGGCCTGTCGCTTGCCTATATTACCGACACTACCGCGTCGCCGCAGTCCGCATATTGGAAAGAGATCCAAGGTGTCGACTGGCTGATCCACGAATGTAATTTTTCCGACGACTGGATCGATTTGGCAATCAAAACCGGACATAGCTGGACGAGCGCTGTTTTGGAGAGTGCTTCTAAAGCCAACATTTCACGCTTGATATTGACGCATATCAACCCTTTGGCGGGTGAGTCGGACCCATTGGGGTTGGCGGCGGCGACAGCAAAGCTGCCTCGACATACGCCAAGTCAAATCTTGGTCGCTAGCGATTCTTTGGTCATTGATCTGTCAAGCCTTTGAAACATTTGGGCATCCCCATATACTTGAGCCCGAACAGCGTGGCTGAAAATGGATGGACAACACCCTAGGTTGCGAGGAAACAACAACGTGATGAATCCCTACAGTTCACTGAGCGATGATTTTTACATCAATATGCACCTGCATACGGAAATGGACCTGCCGAACCAACGCGAGACGGTTCTACATTTCTTCGAGCAAATGCAACGAAGATACCCGAAGTTGCGTCACTTTTACCAACGCGAACGGGGCGAGTTCATTTTAGAAGAGGACAAGGAACACGGAGCCTACCGCTGGATCGCGGCGGAACCGCGCCGAATGTGCAGCGGAATCGTCAATCCGAACTCGCTTGAGGAAGCCATGTCTCAGCATTGCGAAGTGCTCGATGTCGTACCCCACACCATGGCCATCAGCAAACTGGACTGCGAGTCGATTGGATTGATGTACGGATTCGACTACGCTTGCCGTGGTAATCACAATCAGATTTTGGCCGACGCAATAGGTCTGCCGATGGGATTTGACGCGATGGCACAGCGAACCGGTTCGCAGCTCATGAGTTACGAGCCTGTGATTCAAATGTCCCTCGACGACGTTTTTCGCACGCATGCTCGCATCCATTTCGAAACGCGAACAACGGTATTTCAAGCCAAATCGGGTGAATACAGCGAAGATTTGCTGAGCGCGTACATCACGGTGCGTCGCTTTGATTCGTTAGGGCCAGATGAGGACTTTAAAACCGAAGTCATGCGTTTGGAGCAATTGCTGCGAGAGTTGATGGACAACTACATCGTCGAGAGCATCCTCAAACCGCTGCAAAACTGCATTGCAGCGCGTTGATTTTCGTAGATCAATTTGTCGTGTGGCACGTCCCTGAGGCACGAAGGGCGTGGTGAATCGCTCGAGACATTTGCCTCAGTTCCCACGCCCATCGCTCTGGGAGGCTGTGACTTTTTGAATCCGAAGAAAGTACCCTTCACACTCCGTGTGATGTTGCCTCAGAAATCACAGGTTTTTGACCGCGGAAATCACACGGAGTGTGATTGGTACTATAAGTCACATTCCCTGGGCGTGCCACCCTGTGCCCCTGGTGTATTTCATTTTGCCGAACGCCAATAGCACGAATAAGAATGCTATTTCGACTTCGCTTTTGCGCCATTTTTTCCTGGCCAAAAGTTTAGCCAATTGCCTGCCAGGGTCTTATCGGGAGGAGCCTTTTCACTCACATCGGTAGTGATGACTTCTGCGCCGGCCAAGAGATCGGTCAACTGCTGAACGGCCAACGTGATGGCAGCTTTGGGGGCTTGTTCGATGAGTGGCTGACCGTTGTTTCGCATTTCGACCATCGTTCGATAGTCGTTGGGAATTTGAAAGAAGACTTCGCGACCAATGGTTTCTCTGGCTTTCTTGAGACTGATCTGTCCGCTCTCAAGCCCTACGCGATTGACGACCACTTTGACTTTGTCTCGGATGTTGTCCATTTGCTGCAAGCTCATCAGCAAACGAACCATGTTGCGCAGGCAGGGAAGATCGAGTTGGACGATCAATACGATTTCGTTCGACAACTCCATGGCCGTCAGGTCGACTTGCGAGTACGATTTCGAGACGTCGATCACGATGTGAGAAAAGGAGGCCCTCAATAGGCCACAGACTTTTCTTAGACTTTCTGGAGTGATCAACTCCAGGTCTTGCAACTGCACCGGGCGCGGCAATAGGTAGAGTCCTGACGAATGCTTTGTCAGTGATTTGCGAAGCAAATGAAAGTCGAGTCGGCCCACATTCTCCGTAACATCCACCAGGCTGTAATCGGGAATCGAGTCTAGGAAAACGTCGGCATCGCCCAACGCCAAATCCAAGTCCACCAAGGCTACTGAGTTTTCTGGCCGCATGGCTAGATTGCAGCCGATGTTGACAGCGATCGAGGTACATCCGACTCCGCCCGTTGCTCCGGCGACAGCGATCATCCGGCAACCGCGAGCACGACCGTCGGTACCGCTTCCGTACTTGGAGAGCATCACTCGTTCGAGGGCGACGTGAAGCTCTTCAACATCAATCGGCCATGGCAGAAATTCTTTGGCGCCTGCGCGAATGGTTTTGAGGATGAGTTGTCCGTCCGTGCTTTTGGAGACCGCAAGGATCGCGCAATCGGGCGAACTGGCTCGCAATTTCTCCATCAAAACCAGTGCGCGATCAGTGCCGCCATCGAGCGAAATGACCGCTGCGTCAGGCTTGGACTGTTCGACCACGTCCGCAAAAAACTCATAGCGTGAGCATTCGGCATCGAGCCAAACAATATCCATCCCCATCAGCATCGCCTTGAGGCTTTCTCGCGACTGGTCGTTGGGATCGACGATGGCTGTTCGTAGTACGTTGCTCATTTAAATTATGTTCAGTTCAAGCTAAGCGGTGGAATCGATTCATGTGTCAACAAATCATCGTCAGATTAGCGACGGACAGAAACGTTTCGAGGGGCGGTCGAGCCACCAGGAACATTGGTTTGGGTTTTGGCCCCTGCGGAATAAACGGGAGGTACCGTGCCGCGTGGTTGACCCTTGGCAGTCATGCTGCCAGCTGCGGCGTGCTGCGGAGTGTAGGCGTTGTTGTAAAGGATCTGTGGCCTTTCATTGGGAGGGCAATTGCCTTGGGGCGCACACCCCGGTGGAACTTCGATGTAACCTTTGCCGTACAGTTCCTGTTCCAGTGGGCTGTTGCTGTTGAAACCTGGGCCTCCTGGCGGAACTTCATTCACATCCATCGCACCGGCAAAGTTCGGTGTGACCATGATCAGAAGCTCTACTTCGTTTTGGACTTCTCGATTGGCCCGGAACAATGCCCCTAGGTACGGAACGTCGGACAAAACAGGCAGTCCGACCGATTCCGCTTCCGTCCGAATTTGTAACAATCCTGCGAGAGCGAGTGTTTGGCCAGCTCGCAATTCGACGGCAGTATCAACGAACCGACTGCGAATGCCTGGGATGCTGGTTCCGTTGATGGTAACGCTTCGGCCTGGATCGATTTCGCTGATGGTGGGTCGAACTTCAAGCCAAATGCGGCTGTCGCCTCGCACCTTGGCCACGAAATCGAGTCTCGTTCCGAATTCCCGAAACTCAATTCCTACTTGACCAAGTCCTGCTGGGACAATAATTGGGAATTCACCACCGGAGTTGAAACTCGCTGGGCGACCATCGATTGCCACAACCGTTGGATCCGCCATGACTTTGGCCAAGTTCTTTTGGCGGAGCATTCGAAGCAATCCGAAGAATGCATTTCCATTGTCAACGATACCAAACTTGAGCGATTCGTTCCCCGCGTTGATCAGCGATGAGGTTGTCGCGCCGGTACCGATCAGTCCACTCGCGGATTGCGTTACGAAGTCGTTTCCGAAGCCCATCGACCAGTCGATACCAAGCTGTTGCAACTTGGTGCGGGAGACCTCCATCACTTGCGTTTGCAACATGATGGTATGGACCCCGATGACTTCGATTTTATTGATGACTGTCGGGTAGTATTGCTCGGCGATGGTGACGGCTTGTTCGACGTGTTCGTCGGCTGTCACTTGCCCGGATAGGATGACTGCTTGTTGGATTGGTCGGACACGCAGGGTGGCAGACGGGAACTCCTGAGCCAGAATAGCTTGAAGCTCACGCGCATCGCCGGTCACCACGACTTGAACGTTGTAGACTTGGTCATCGGCTCCCAAAAAATCGATCTGAGCGACGCCAGTTGCGACCGCCGAGACCAAGACTTCGTTTCGTCCGGACGCTTGCACTTGAATGGCTGCGTCATTCTGAACGGTCGCTTTTAAGATGGGCTGCGGAAACGTAAGGTATTGTGAGGTTGTCACCACCATTTGCAGCGATTCCTGCGTCTTGGCAATGGCCAGCCGACCTGTCGGAATGATTTTCTCGCCGTCCCCACCAAGGGTCATACCGGGCACTGAAGCCGAACTTAGGCATGAGGTCATCGCAAGCAACAATGCGATTCGAACGAGGTTTTTCTTTGTCTGTCCCATCTCTGATTCACTTCCCTGTGAACATACTTCGGACTTACTGCACTAATTGAACAGTAGGTTGGTTCCAATCGTCAGTTTTCACCATCCATGGCTTGGTTGACGTTTAGGAGTTCCTTCGTCAAATCGGCAAACGAACTACACCCAATTGCATTATTCGACACAAAAGTACTTGGACATCACTTTGTACTTGGGTAGGTTGCCTTAAATCCCCCAGATTGCCAGTTCCCACTGGTTGGATCCCAAGTCAGGTTCGGTTGTACTGAGTTGGCAGGGTTTACGGGTTCAACACCCTGGGTAGGGGTTGAGTCAAGGGACGTCATCGAATCCTTTTGGCCAGCCGAATTGTACTTAGTCGGGTGTTTCGGGATATTTTGGCTCTGTTCGTCACCTAGGGCAGGATTCTCCAAGGGAGCTGCTTGGTCCATGTCGATTTTCAGTGGTAACGATTTGCCTTCGCTGAAACGGTACATCGTGGACTTGTTTGGGGTCACGATGACCATCTCGTGTTTTTCGGGTTTTTCGACCGGAGCTGCTGGCTGCAGAACCACGGATTCGACATTGGGCTTCTCGCTAGTTGTGTTGTCGCTCTTGGTGGTCTCGGAATCCTTCAACCACTCGAGAAACTTTTCACCATCGTCAGTTTGTGAACCCGCCGAATTGACTTGAGCAGGCGGACGCAGGGCCAGTCGCAGTTTTCCAAGATTCGAGGCAGTGTCAAGAACGATATACTGCGAATCTTTTACGAGGAGTTGTATCGTGCTCGACTTCTTCTGCTTGGTCGCTTCAGGATCGACGACGGCGACCCCATCGATCATAACGACTTCCAAATTCTCCATGACTTTGACGCTTTTGGCGGCTTTGACTCGCGGCCCTTTATCGAAATACCCGTAAACATCGACGTGATCGCCTGGCCCAATATAACCGCCCCCTCCCGTCTCATCTTTGACCGCGATGTCGAAGGTACGGTAGCCCTCGGGAACAATAAAGTCTCGGCCTTTCGAAGAAAGCTTGGCTTCAATGATCGGTTCACCGGGGTAGATGCGTTGCTTGGTGAATTTATTTTCGACCAGTTTCGGATCCGCGATTGCACCTAGGGGCACACGATCCACAGGCCACTGTTCAATGCGAAGACTATCTGGCGGAATTTTGGTCGCAGCGGAGATCTCCTTGGCGACGACCAATATTGGAACGGTTTGAGTTACACCGCGGTTCTTCTGGTCGAGAACGACTTGGCTGACGGCAACGGACGCGACAACTCCGCACCCAAGTGCGACAACGAGTAGTAGAATGGACTTTGTACGCATAACTGGACGCCTCGAAAGGTTTTGATTCAGTCAACGCAAGGGTTGCTGAAATTCGATTAGGCGTCCATGCCGCAAATAAAACATAGCTCATCAATCGGGATGATGAACCGTTACAATCCAAGTTTCTTCTTCGGCAACAGCCGATCGCAGAATCGATGGATTCACAATCGGCCTCTAGAATGCTTGCTACCGAAACAATCGAAACAATCTGTCCAATCGATATTTGAGCATTGGCATTTTGAGCAAACCAAAATACCATTCAATGCGGCATCAACTCCTACCATGGAATTTTCAGCAGACCAAGGCGCACTCATGGCTTCGTTTCAATCGAACTCCCCGCGAAATTCCCTACTCGCTTGTCGAGATTCAAGAAAATGGCTCGCGATGGCGTTCGCGATGGCGTTCGCGATGGCGCTCGCGATGGCGTGTCCTGTTTTCGTTTCTGCTCGCGAGGACGACACGCCCAAACGTCCAAAGCCAGAAGTGCCACAACTGGCCGAAAAGTCCGGCGATGCAACCACCGCTATCGGCTCTTTCAAAAAGCCTGCTGGTTTTATCTGCGAGCTTTTCGCGGCGGAGCCTATGGTCGGCAACCCGGTCGCGTTTACGATCGATCATCGTGGACGAGTTGTTGTCTGTGAAAGTTATCGGCAAGAAACAGGGGTGACCGACAACCGAGGGCACGATGAGAAATGGCTTTCTGCCGACTTGGCCGCCGAAACCGTGGCGGACCGAATTCGCTACCATCGCGAACAACTAGGGGACAAGGCTGCGGAGTACGAAACAAAAGACGATATTCTTCGCATGCTGATCGATTCAGACGGGGACTTTCATGCGGACAAAGCAACTGTCTTCGCATCCGGCTTCAACGGCATCGAAGAGGGGACGGGAGCAAGCGCGTTAGTGCGGGGCGACCGTATCTACTACACGAACATACCTAAACTCTGGGCGCTAGTCGACAAGGACGACGATGGCATTGCCGATGACCGCATAGTTCTCGCAGACGGATTTGGAGTTCGTGTCGCCTTCCGTGGCCACGACATGCACGGCCTGATTCTCGGACCGGACGGTCGCCTTTACTTTTCCATTGGGGATCGCGGATACCATGTTGAAACACCCAGTGGGCTCATCGCCAACCCCGAAAGCGGTGCTGTATTTCGTTGTGAACTCGATGGCTCCAAGCTTGAAGTTGTGGCCAGCGGCCTTCGCAATCCGCAAGAACTCGCGTTTGATGACTTTGGGAATCTGTTCACCGGTGACAACAACTCGGACTCCGGTGATAAAGCACGTTGGGTCTTCGTGGTTCGAGGGGGCGACACGGGCTGGCGAATGATGTACCAGTACATCAGCGATCGCGGACCATTCAACCGGGAAAAGATTTGGTACCCATTTAGCGAGGACTCACCGGCTTACACGGTACCACCCATAGCAAACGTAGCGGACGGACCGTCGGGGCTAACCTGCTATCCTGGGACTGGCCTTGCCCCAAAGAGCGGAAAGCCAGACGAGTTTGCAAACGCCTTTTTCCTATGCGACTTCCGTGGTCAAGCGTCCAATAGCGGCGTTCGCATGATCAAAGTGAATCCCAAGGGTGCCTTCTTTGAACTCAAAAGCAACGAAGAGTTTGTGTGGAATATCTTAGCGACCGACGTGGAGTTTGGACCGGACGGGGGCATGTACGTCAGCGATTGGGTCAATGGCTGGAAGGGTGAAAACAAGGGCCGAATCTACCGATTTGCGGATCCACAAGCTCAGGCAAGCGACTTAGTTAAGAACACGCGAATCCTGCTACGCGATGGAATGAAGTCGCGTGGTGAAGCCGATTTGGCCCCCCTGCTCGACCATGCCGACCGCCGAGTTCGACTCGAAGCGCAATGGGAACTTGCAAATCGAGGAAACCGAGAAGTCTTCATTTCAACGCTTCGACAAACCGATGCATCGCTATGGAAGCGTCTGCATAGCGTTTGGGGATTAGGACAATTGCTTCGCGCTAAGCCAAATGATGAACTCGTCGCGAATGCCTTGGTCAAGGCCTTGTCTCAATCCGACCCAATGTCCCAATCCGACCCAATGGTCTTGTCACGCGCGATTGAAGCGCTGGCGGATGGTGGCTACAAATCCGCTTTGCCACGCTTTGCTGAACTGCTCAAGCAAGACTCCGCCATTATCAAGGCGGCGAGTTGCATGGCCATCGGGCTTCTGGGCGCGGATGATGCCTTGGATGGGATTGTGCATGTGCTGGCAGAAAACGACAACCGCGATCCTATCCTGAGGCATGCTGGAATCATGGGGATGGCTGGGGTAAAAGACTACACGAAACTGGCCGCGCTAAAGACTCATTCGAGTGCGGCGGTGCGACTCGCAGCCGTTGTCGCTCTTCGCAAGAAGGCGAACCCAATCGTTTTTTCTTTCCTTTCGGATAGCTCGCCCAAGGTTCAGAAAGAGGCTGTTCGAGCCGTTCATGACGTACCACAATTGCACAGCCAACTGCCAGCCTTGGCTGAGCTAGCAGTTGCCGCAGATACCGAGGAAGCTATAGTGAGTCGCGTTCTCAACGCCAGTTTCCGATTGGGGCGTGAGCAAGATGCGGTACGGCTTGGGAACTTCGCTGCCCGTTCACCCTGCAAAGACGCCATGCGAATCGAAGCCCTAGATATGCTGGCCAACTGGGCAAAGCCCGGCAATCGTGACCGGGTCATGAATCGGCATCAACCGCTAAGCGATCGAAGCCCTGAAACTGCTAAGAAGGTGCTGCGTGAACGAATCGAAGAACTCTCGGCGACTCCGGAAGCGGTCCGAGACAAATTTTTGGACGTCGGTGCCAAGGCGGGATTGACTGAAATAGCTAAGATCATTTTGGTTACGGCGCGAGATAAAAATGCAGAGGGGGCTCGACGCGGTGCAGCTATCCGCGCTCTTACGAGCCTAGCGCCCGATTCGATCCAACCCTTTATCGATAACCTGCGAAAGGATACGAACGTGGAAGTGCGGATGGCCAGTCTGGCGTACCAGGTTAGCAAGTCTCCGGAGCTTGCTACCAAAAACTTGCAACTCGCGATCAGCTCGAAAGTATTCAGCGAACGCCAATTTGCTTGGGATCAGTTAGGTAGCATGTCAACCTCGGCCGCGAAGGGATTGATTGCACAAGGAGTCAACGCTTACTTGTCCGGTACACTCGAGCGGGATTGCTGGGTGAATGTCGTCGAGGCTGCCAAGGGAAAGCTGGACCCTGACTTGGATCGCAAACTTTCTGACAGGATTGCAAGCCTTGAAAAACTGAGGGAGTCCGATCCAAAGAAATACTTCGAGGACTGCATCGACGGTGGTGATGTCAATCAAGGACGCTCTTTGTTCTTTACTCGCAGTAGTCTTTCGTGTGTGCGTTGTCACAAAGTCGGTAGTACCGGTGGAGAAGTCGGCTGCAACTTAAGCGCTCTCGGTCCTCAAAAAACTCGCGAGTATCTTTTGGAAGCGATTGTCACGCCCAACTCTGCCATTGCCCAAAACTTTGAGACCGTGGTGATTCTGGACGAAGACGGAAAGACGATTTCCGGGATTCTCAAATCGGAGAATGACTCAAGTTTGACGCTGATGGACGCGCAAGGAGCCTTGATCCAAATCAAGAAAGACTCGATCGAAGAACGCAAGAAAGGCCTTTCATCGATGCCCGCAGATTTATTGAAATACCTCAACAAACGGGAACTGAGAGACTTGGTCGCGTACTTAGCAGCCTTGGACGGCAGTCCCGCCGCGGTAGCGGGTCCAAATGAAGATCAGGGTGGACATAAGTGAGGCTTAAGGCTTTCGTGTCGTGGCCGACGCTGCTAGCGTCGGCTCGAACGCTGGCAGCATCCGCCACGAGTGTAGCTTACCCGTGGACGAATGGTTTGCTTTGCGAGAAGAACGTCTTCGGGTTGTCGTAGACGACCCGTTGAATGAGCTCTTTGGTATGCCCGCGTTTCTTGAGTTCCATGATCAAATCGGGGATGGCTGTCGGTTTGCTTGGTCCCCAATCACCTGCCGAATTTGCCATGAGACGCTCCGGTCCATAGCGCTCGATCATGTCTGCTGCCCTTTGGGGCGTGCACTTACTGACCGGGTAGAGCGTCATGCCAGCCCAAAACCCATTCTCGAGTACATGCTCGATCGTATGTTCCTCGACGTGATCGACCAGGACTCGCGATCGATCGATTCGAGAGTCCCCCATCAGCATGTCTAGGATCATCCGCGTCCCTTGATATTTGTCTTCCAGGTGGGGCGTGTGTATCAAGATTTGCTGTTGGTACTTCATGGCCAAGTCGACGTGCTCCAAAAAGATCGTCGCTTCGTTGCGTGTATTCTTGTTCAGTCCGATCTCGCCGATTCCTAACACGTTTTTGCATTCGAGAAATTCCGGAATCATCGCGATCACTTCGCGAGACAACGTGACGTTTTCCGCCTCTTTGGCATTGATGCACAACCAAGTGTAGTGAGTGATACCGTACTGAGCTGCCCGCTTGGGTTCGAATTCGGTAAGCTGACGAAAATAGTCGCGAAAACTATCGACACTACCTCGATCGAAACCGGCCCAAAAGGCTGGTTCGCTGATAGCCACGCAGCCCATTCTGGCTAATGTTTCGTAGTCATCCGTGGTGCGAGAGACCATGTGCAAATGAGGATCGATATAATCCATTGTTGTTCTAACTCCTTACGCTGCCTAGCCTTTTGAGTTGGGACAGTACGGTTGTGTGTACGATTTTCATTTACCTGCGTATAATTCCGTAGGAGGACAAAACGATGGCTCGTGGAAAAAAACCAAGCGTCCGTTACTGGAAAAGCCGTGGCGGTTACTGTTGTTGGATTGGGAAAGACCAACACATTCTAGCCAAAGGCGAGGATGATGCACCAACAGGTGCAACTTTCCTTGAGGCACATGCAAGATTTAAGAAATTAATCGAACAGGATGCCAACAAAGGAACCAACGATTACCTGATTTCTGCCCTGCTGAATCAGTATCGGGCGCATTTGAACGCTACAAGGAAATCTTCGGCACCCAATATCTTCGAGGTCATGGCACGCGGATTTTCAAAAGAGTTTGGCCACCTAAAGGTCTGCGAGCTTCAGCCCTACATGTTCGAGGGGTGGCTAAACAAGCAGGACAACTGGAACCCCACATCGAAAGCGCATGCGGGTGGATTGCTGCTGGCGGCTGTTTCGTGGGCGGCACGTAAGGGCTTTATTTCGCATGACCATCTTCGTGGCCGGATTGACCTGCCAACACCACTGAAGCGGGGACGTGAAGCGGCAATGCCCAAAGAGCTTGTTGACCTCCTGATTTCTGAAGGCAGAAAGAACCTGATGAAGTCACAACACTTTGCAGACTTCCTGTGGATTCTTTCTGAGTGTGGGGCAAGGCCAATAGAGATTCGCAAAGCAGAGGCGTTTAACTACTCCAACGGCAAGTTCATTTATCGATGGAACGCTCCGAAGGGATACATGCACAAGACCGCAGCCAAGACCCAGCGTGACCGCGTAATCTATCTCAGCCCAGCCGCACAGGCACACGTTGAGAAACTGTGCAAGGCAACGCCATCCGGTGCGATATTCAGAACACCACGCGGGGCATCGTGGTCGCCTACGAGTCTACAAAACAAGTGGACAAACATCCTCAACCGGCCAGCCCTCAAAGAGTACATGGAGAAACACGGACTCACCCGCCGTGATCTACGCATCTATAATCTTCGCCACACGGCAATTACCCGTTGGATTGACGAAGGCCATGACATCTTCGTGGCATCACAAGTGTTCGGTACATCGATTAAGCAAATCACGCAGACCTACGGCCACCCTGACATCAACAAGATTCATGACAAGTATCTGGCTTTCATACGCGGTGGGTGATACCGTGTTCTTAACCCGTAAATCGGGCTTGAAGTCCTCACAAGAGGCCGCAGGGAGTAGCTACCCTGCGTTATCTAGCTCACCAAGATCCACACCTAAAACCTTCGCGCAACAAAAAACCCACCTCAGTTACGAAGTGGGCTTTACCAAAGCGTCATAGGCTTCTTCTTCGGCCTCCCCCGTGGCCTGACGGGTGGCGGTGGCTGCTCTGGCGGTGGCGCTCGTTGGTTGCCCTCCATCAATTCGATGAGGCTATCTTCTTCGATCAGCAACTTGCCAAGCGAGCGATTGACCCGAAGCGTACCGCGAGCGACTAACGCATAGATCAGTTTTCCCGATACCGCGCCGTTGAGCTTGTCGACGACCTGACGAACGGACAGATAGGTTTTCATCGCTCACGCCCCGTGTCCTTCTTTGGTGGCTCTGGTGCAGGCTCTGCACGTCCGTTGAGAATATCCTCGAAGAACGCGCCCCGCGCCGCTTCCTCCTGCCCCATGCGAAAGTCCTGACGCTGTTCAGCCGCTTGGCGTTCCTGCGTGAAGTCCGTCACCACGAAGGTGTAGCCTCCGTATGTGGTTGGTGCAATCTTGTATGCTGCGCCATCGGGTGATATGACAACATCATCAATCGTGGTTGGCCTTGATGCCTCTGCCAGCTTCAACACGGTTTGTGTTTCCGCAAAATCAGGTAAGACAATTGCCGCGACCAGTCTTGTGGCCTGTGTGTTTGCCACATGAACGTAACCCTCGGCTTCTTTGTGCCAGACTTGATATAACTGAGAATCGCCGTTCTTCTTGGACATGATGCTCTCCGGTAAAAGAAAGGCGGGTTGGCTGTCCCCGCCGATGATGTTACTTTTTGATAAGGCGAAAGGCTGCCTTCGCTGCATTAGCCCCAGCCTTCGTTGAGGCCGAAACATTCTTGGCGATACGCTCGCCCACATCATCCGTGAATTCTTTCTCGAACTCTCTGAATCGCTGGTACTTCTCTGGGTGGTTACACATCAGGTCAACCCGCCATGCGCCACATGCGAGGCA
>JAYTVM010000222.1:0-22103 GCA_043743995.1 Pirellula sp.
TGCTCGCGAATTGAAATAGCCAAGTATCATGTAGATAGGCAGTGTCGGATGCACTGAGATTTGCGGATCTCGCAAAAATGGACTTAGTGGGTTGCTGAACCGAGTAGTCCCATCCTCCAAATCGATCCATTGGAGGGTCGTGGCATTTGCAACCGCAAGGTACTCTTGGTTCCTCGAAAGAGAAAATCCCTTGCAATCGGATTCCCGGCGCCAAACTCGTTTGGGAGTTGGCATTTCGACATTCCATAACTCGAAAGTGCCGCATTTTTGCCCGAACTGCAACAGCCGACCATTGCCGACAAATGCCAATCGATTTTCTTCGTCAATGGATGGGATCGCTTCAATTTCGTGCTGGTCTGACATTCGGCGCAGCGATGTAACTCCACCTTGGAAACTCAACGCACACAGCAGATGATCATCGCTAAAATCGGACGAAACCAGCGTACGTCCTTCTTCGCGAAAATCCTGAGTATAGATGTCTGGGAGTTGGAGAGCCGCGATCGCCTCGTCCCGAAGTTCCTCGTACCATTCCGTCGGTTGGGACAATTTGCGCCCAATCTTTGCGGCCTCACCGATAGAAGCTAGAGCATCAAAACGTTGGCCTGGCTTTCCGCTTAATCGGATCCCGTGCGCACGACCGACCAGCGCTTCAGCGTGTCCAAGTTGAGCTGAAGCCTTTTCTCGCTGAATGATCGCTCGCGTTTCGTACATGTAGTTCGCAAAGAGGAGCGAGCCAATGGTCAACGCCAACAACAACCCCACCGTCGCAAAGCAAAACGAAGCGGCCGTCGGATAACGGCAAGCCAATCGCCAAGTAAGTTCGTACCATCGCTCGCGCCGGGCTGCGATGGGCTTGCGATCAAGAAAGCGGGCAAGATCATCAATGAGCTCTCCAACGCATGGATAACGTTGTTTAGGATGTTTTCGCAGGCAAGTATGCGTTATCGTTTCTAAGTCCAATGGTACTTTCGGCTCAAGCAGTCTCACGCTGACTGGGTCTCGATTACGGACTTGGTCAAGCGTTTCGCCGATGGTGACTCCACGGAATGGAGGAAGCCCCGTGAGACATTCGTAAAGTATTGCACCAAGCGAGTAGATATCAGCCGATTCGCCAACTCGTTTCGCATCTCCAAACGCTTGTTCGGGAGCCATGTAAGCTGGAGTTCCGAGAATGCTGCCTGATGCGGTTGCCGAACTTTCTCCATCGAGAAATTTTGCCAATCCGAAATCAACGACTTTTGGGCACCAATCGGATTCCCCTTCGAGAAGTACGTTGGCCGGTTTCAAGTCGCGATGGATGATTCGATTGTCGTGGGCGACCGCGATACCGAGACCTATCTTGCGTACTAATTCGGCGGCAACTCTTGGATCAAGCGGCTGACCAGCAAGTCGTTTTTCTAGGCTCCCGCCGCTACAGAACTCCATAGCAAAGTAGGGCCAACCATCTTCGTCCACATCGTAGATTTGAACGATGTTTGGATGATGTAATTTCGCAATCGCTTCAGCTTCGGCTCGAATGCGAAGCAATTCATTTGCAGTTGCATCGACTCCAGCCTTTAGTCGCTTAATCGCAACGCGCCGCTTGAGTTTTGGGTCCCAAGCTCGATACACGATCCCAGTACTACCTCGTCCAATCTCTTCCTCGATTACATATCGCCCGACATTCTTGACTTCCGAAATTAGTTTGCGCACTGAGAATTCACGGGATGGAATTTGCGTTAGCGATTCGATATCGGTATCCATACACTTAATACTCACACTAGTTCCGATCGAAGAGGAAGTCAGTAGGCGATCGATTTCCCATTGAATTCTGAGCGTTTCTTCAATTTCCGGAAAACGTTGCTGGTATTCAGCCAAGGAGGGTGATAGTCCGAGTTGCTCACACAACACGGCTTCATGGCAGATTAGATTTAGCAATATTTCATGGTTGTTGGGCGACCGTGGAATTGCTTGTGTTAGTTGTTCGACGGTCAGTCGTTCTCCTCGGCGCCAGGAATCGACTTGCTGTGAAAGCAATAGAAGTAGAAGTGAATCATCCGACGGCATCTTCAAACCCCAATTCGATTGTCACACGGTGAATGGCTCGCGACAACTTTTTACGCAAGTTGACGGGCGCCTCGCCAAGACGTTGGCCAATCGTGTCCCAGGTTAAACTCTCCCCACGCCATTGAAATAACAATCGTTCATCATGCGACAAACGCCCTTCAACATTGGTCAACAACTCAGCATTCAACATGCGTTGCAATGGATCCTGATTCACACTTGATGCAATATCGGGGACCGACTGAAGCGACTGCGTTTGACGCCGATCTCGTTTGGCAGCTCGTTCACGGCGTTGGAAGAACAGAAATTTCTTGTTCGCGATTCCCATCAACAATGCGATTAGATCTTGTTCGCTTGAGAGTTCGTAATCGCCAGCGCGAAGACGAATCAAGAAACTGCCCAGGACGGACTGGCAAACATCAACGGAATCGCCAGCGGATTGGAGGGATGCTTTCGAGATGCGATATCGCAATGTTCGGCGGATAAACGGTTCATACTCGGCGACGAATTCAGCGATCGCGCCGGGTTCTCCGGCTCGTAGTCTCGTCAATCGTTCGTAAAACTGTGATGTCGGATTCTCAAACATAGTTGGTCGCCCTTGGTCCTTTATCATGCCACATTCTGGCGATCCGCGGAACTATTCTGGGGTCGAATTTGCGAAACCAGTCATGGAAATATCTTTTCAGGCTTTCTTAGAATTCTCGTGTCACATACTGTTCCGAACCGCAATTCAAACAATTTCCAACGCGAACTGAAAGTGGTCTAAGTGCAGGGGATGTTAAAGCTTCTCAACTTTTTTTGTCACACCGTTCGAAACTTGGCAAATAAGAAGGTAGGTCTTGCTTTAGTACGGCACTGACCCATGACCATTTCAACTCAGAATACAAAGTTAGCATGCGGCGTAATTCGCCCAGTACGAAGGCTAAGTCGAGTTTCTTGAGTGTAACCAATTTGAGAAATTTTAATGAAAACAACTTTTTGCAAAGAATAGTTGGCTTATTTCCCCGGGTTCGGTGCCCGTACGGATACGGGGTTTGAATTTGCCTATAAGTCCAAGGCCTCGCCATCAATCGATCTAGTGGGGAAGGCATCTATATTGGTGGCGTTAACTTACCTTTTCTAAGATTTTTCGGAAGAAAGAGGGGGATTGATGGCGGTCTCCGTCCGCACTTCGGCATTATACCTGATAGACAGCAGCAAATCCCTTGCCCATCCCGGACTGGGTCGGGGGCGATTCGGGGTTTTGGAGTTGAGGACGAGGAATTCCCCTTGAAAGCACCAAATCGGCGTAGATCTCAAGGCAGATTGCTTCGGATGAAAACAAGCCCCTGAAACTGGGGATACAAGAATCAAATGGATTGGTTCACCATAGCACTTTACTTTGCTCGGTATGGAAACTGCATGAAGTTTGTTTTTTTAGATTTAACTTCACGATTTGAGGTTCCCGAAACATGTTCGTCCGAAAACGCTCGCAATTAGGCAAACATACTTCTAGTAGCAGATCGCGACGCCGACACGAATTGCGTGTGGCCTTGTTCAGGCAAAGTCTCAAACCTCGCTTTGAGACGCTTGAGATCCGAGCCCTGTTGGCAACGGTGACGTGGGACGGCGGAGCGGGATCGTTCCTCTGGGGCGATGCCGCGAACTGGACCGGAGATGCATTGCCGGGCATTGGGGATGATGTTGTCATCCCCGATCTTGTCGGCACACCGACGATAAAGATCTCGAACCCGCCCATCTTTTCGGTTTCCGTGGGGAGTGTGACCTCTGCGGAGCGGCTGGAAATCGGTACGTTTACCACCGTAACTTTTTCGGGTGACTCAACGTTCGGGAACGGCTTCGATCTCGATAATTCGGCGACCTTCAGCGGCGCAAAAGTGACGATCTCCGGTAACAGCACTTGGTTTCAACCAGGAACTGCCACCGCACAGTACGTCAACAACGGAACGATCAACCTCGAAACCTACGTGTTGGGATCCAATCTCGGCACCATCGACAACTTCGGCACTCTCAACATCACGGCCGGCGGCGGCTTTCTAAACAACACGAGCATTTTCAACAAGTCAGGTGGCCAGATGTCGTTGAGTGGCGATTTCAACGCTTCCAACTCGTTGACCAACCGCGGGACGTTGGCCACGAGTACAGACGCCTCCTTCGCGGGGCCGCTCGACAACATTGGTACCGTGCAGGTACTCGACGGGACGCTCACCTTCAGCGGCACCGTCGCACAGTTCTCCGGTCCAATTTTGACTGGCGGAACTTGGATCGCTGATGGCTTGGGTCCCACCGCAGGTATTGCAATTCCATCCGGTGTCTTGCTGACTACCATTGGACCGGGTGCCTTCGTATCGACTCACGGTAGTGCATTCTACCGAGTCGATTCGGTCACCCTGAATCAAGGCACTTTTCGAGTGAGCGCAGGCAGTTTTTTCGTTGCTGCTAATGCCTCAAGCTCTTTCGCGAATGAAGGCCAATTGATCGTTCCCGACTCGAGCAGCTTCGAGGTTAATGTCGGCACTTTATCGTCACCCGGAGTGATCAAGCTCGGAGGATCTCCCGGTTCGGGTGGAACGATCATTGCCAATACCGTTGATGTTCAAGCCGGCGGACTCCTGCGTGGTAACGGAATAATTAACGCGAATATCGTTGTCGACAACGGAGGTACGATTGCCCCAGGCTCCTCCCCAGGCATCATCACCATCAATGGCAACTTGACATTAAATGTCGGCAGCGTCACCAACATCGAGGTCCAAGGAACCAATCCGGCCACGCCCGATTTCGACCAGATCCTTGTCAGTGGCACAGCCACCCTCGCCGGCACGTTGAACGTCTCGCTTCTGAACGGCTTCATCCCGGACAAAACCGAATCGTTCCAGATCATGACGTTCGCCAGTCGGTCGGGCGATTTCACGACGCAAAATTTCCCCAGCTACAGCAATTACAATGCCTTCGCCAGCAGCCCGGGAGCGACCACTTACAACCTGACGGGCACCGTATATGCCGTCCGGAATACGAATGACAGTGGGAATAATAGCCTTCGCAAAGCAATTTCGGACGCGAACGCCAGTCCTGGGGCTGATGCCATTCTTTTCAACATAGCGGGCACCGGGGTCCGGACGATTACGCCCCTCTCGGGGTTGCCGACCACTACCGGACAGCTCGTGATCGATGCGACGAGCCAGTCGGGTTACGCCGGGACACCGTTGATAGAAATTCGCGGCGACTCGGCCGGGAATGTTTATGGCGTCGCCGTGAGTGGCGCGTTGGGTTCGGGCAGTGTCATCAAGGGGCTAGCGATCAATCGTTTCCAGTTGTCTGGCGTGCTGGTCATCAACGGGGCCAACGGGGTAACTGTCCAAAATAACTACATCGGCACCAATGCTGGCGGCACGGCGGCAAACGCCAATAGCAACATGGGGGTTGATATCAATCGGTCGTCGGGCACGATCGTTTCGAATAATCTCATCTCGGGGAATGGCGACTACGGCATCGGGGCGAACGCAGGCGGAGTCGCTGGCAGCGTGGACGGTACCGTCATCACCGGCAACCGAATCGGGACGAACGCCGCCGGCACCGCCGCTATCGGCAACGCCGCCGGCGGCATCTATCTGGGAGGTGCGACCAATTCGACTATCGGCGGCACGACTTTCGGAGCTCGCAACATCATTTCGGGGAACACCACACAAGGCGTCACCGTCAACAATTCGACGGGCAACGAAATCCGTGGCAACTACATCGGGACAGACGTCAACGGAACCGGCTCGCTGCCTAACGAAACGGGCGTTTTCCTTGTTAATGCCTCAACAAACAACCTTGTCGTCGGGAACGCCATCTCCTCAAATACATTCGACGGAGTGTTGATTCAGGGCTCTGGCAGTAACTTCAACAAAATCCAGGGGAACATCATCGGCTTGGCCGCCGATGGCAGTGTCGCACTCGGAAACGGCCGCGCCGGGATCTTCTTGTACTCTGGGGCGAGCGGTAATGTCGTCGGCATCGACGGCGACGGGGTAAACGACGACTTCACCGAGCGGAACATCATCAGCGGGAACGCCACCGGCGTGTATCTGCAAGACAACGCAGATAACAACCGAATCGCCGGCAACTACATCGGTACTAATTTGACCGGGACGGCGAAGTTGGGTGCGCAAACCACCGGCGTGCTGATCTTCAACGCCACCGTAGACGACACTGTTATCGGCACCAACGCCGACGGCACCAGCGACGGCGTCGAAGGAAACGTGATCTCGGGCAACCAGATCAACGTCGATAATCGCGGCAACAAAACCATCGTCGCTGGCAATCGCATCGGTACGAACGCTGCGGGAACCGGCGTGATTGCAGGAAGCAGCTATGGGGTCGTTGGCATAGGCAGCAATGCTCGCATTGGCACGAAGACATTGGCTCTCGAGTCGAACGTAATCGTCGGCGCGACTTATGGAGTAAGCGTCGGAGGAGCAACTGCGATCGGTAATACAGTAGCCGGCAACTTCATCGGTGTGTTAGCAGATGGCGTCACGGCTGCCCCGAATTTCAATGGCGTTCATATCAGCGCAGGAGCTACGAGTACAACCATCGGCGGCACAAGTGGGTCACTTACACGCAACATCATCAGCGGCAACACAGGCGATGGCGTGGTGATAAGAGGTACGGGCACTGCAGACAACAAAGTCTTTGGCAACTACATCGGGACAAACGCGATAGGCACGGGGAAGGTCGCCAACAACGTCGGCGTCACCGTCGATAACGGTGCCAGCAATAACTTTATCGGCACGAACGGCGACGGCACGAACGATGGCACCGAAGGCAACGTCATCAGCGGGAACAACACGTCTGGTATTCTCATTCGCAACGCGGGCACCGATGGAAATAGGGTTGCTGGGAATCTCATCGGCACGGACTATTTGGGGACGGCGGCCCTAGGCAACGGCGCCCACGGCATCCACATCACGCTTGATGCATCGAACACAATCGTCGGCAGCAACGCTGACGGCACCAGCGACACACTCGAACGCAACGTCATCTCGGGGAACGGTCAGAACGGCGTCCATGTGGACTTCATCGTCGGGACGATCACGACGATGATTAGCGGAAACACGATCGGACTCGGCCTCAGTGCGGGCGGCGCGACCGCGATTGCGAACGCGGGACAGGGCGTCTACCTTCAACAGGCAGCGCTCCTCAACGTCTTCACCAACGTGATCAGCGGGAACTCGCAAGACGGTATCCAGATCAACGGCGCGGGAACAACGGCCTTTATCGCCAGCAACCTCATCGGCACGAACACAGCAGGCACGGCGGTCGTCGGCAACGTCGGCTCAGGGATCGACATCCGGGGCGGTGCGACAGGCACCCGCATCGGCGGCACAGGGCCGATCGAACGGAACGCCATCTCCGGAAACGCCCGCGGAATTCAGATCGACGGTGCGACGACCACGGGCAACATCATCACCGGCAACTCCATCGGCACGGGGCGGTTTACCGACGTGGACCTCGGCAACGCGAACGAAGGGGTTCGCATCCAGGGCGGAGCGCACGACAACACCATCGGTGGAACGGTCCCCGGTGCGGGCAATGTCATCAGCGGCAACACCGGCTTCGGAATTCAAATTCTCGGCGCAGCGACCAGTGGTAACATTGTTCGCGGCAATCTTCTTGGTACCGACTACGATGGACAAGTAAGCATTGGCAACGGAATCGGTATTCGAATCTCCGGTAGCTCAACCAATGTCATCGGTGGCCTCGGTGCCGGACAAGCCAACGTGATCGCATTTTCCGGCGGGGCGGGTATTCAATTGCCCGACACGGCCGCTACGTCCAGTGCCATTCGCGGCAATCGTATCTACAACAACATTGGACTTGCGATCGATGTGGGCGCTGCTGGTGCAACTTTGAACGATAGCGGTGATAGCGATGGCTATCGCAACGCGCCCGTTTTCACCTCGGCTGTCCTCTCCGGCGGCAATCTAATATTAACAGGTTTCGCACGCCCGAATGCTCAAATCGATCTGTTCTCCTCGAATCCGACTCTAAGCGGTTATGGTCAAGGTAAGCAGTTTCTTACTACACTCGTCGAAGGAACGAACGACACCGATGCAACGACGGGCACTTATGGACCCGGTCCGGTACTCGGACGTTTGGTTGGAACGGACACAACCAATCGATTCCAATTTTCTATTCCACTCAGCACACTGCCTGCGACGTTGCAAACCGGTTCGCTGCTGGCAGCCGTCTCGATTGGGTCGACATCGGAATTTTCAGCCATTGCGGTTGTCGGGGATCCAGCCAGTAGCTTGAAGCCCATCGTCGACATCGGACCGGATATCCCGCTGCTTAGCGATCTGCTCTTCGATCGCGTTGGAACCTTTGTCGATCCCGATTCGACGCAGTGGACCGTGCTGGTCAATTACGGTGACGGTTCACCTGAGCAATCCATCGCCTATTCGAGTGAACCGATTGTCGGCGGAAACGGCTTTGGACAATTCGGAGATGGCCCAAGCGGTTACGATACGGTCTATCGATTCCAGTTGCGACATCAATACGAAAGGGCTGGATCGTTCGTCGTTACCGTTCGTGTGATCGATAACGCATCGGCGGTAGGTACGGATACGGCGATCTTAACGGGTTCGAATCAAGCCCCTGACTTCGGCGAAAATGTTTTGACTCTGACCCCAGCTCGAATCAACGAGGGTGGCTCGGTGACACTCGTCGGACGCTTTACCGACAGTAGCATACAAGATACGTATACCGCGTCGGTCGATTGGGGCGATGGCGCAATTACCCCAGGTGCCATCGATCCAATCACGCGGACATTTTCAGCGACGCATGTCTACCTGGATGATGGATTGAGCAACGCGCCCGAACATGCTTATCCTATCCAAGCGACTTTGATTGATAACCTGGGTGCCAGCGACAAAACGACTTTTGGCTTGATCTATGCGCGTGTCGTCAATGTTCAGCCCAGCAACATCCAGTTGACGCTCAACAATACCAATCTGACCGAGAGCGATGTTGTGACGCTGGGCGGAACATTCGTAGAACCGGGCATTCTGGATACGCATGTGGTCACGATCGATTGGGGCGATAGCTCCCCACAAGAATCTTTTATGCTACCGGTTGGCACAACCAGTTTTTCGCGGAGAACACACAGCTATTTAAATGACGTCGCTACCGGTCCGGACCGTTATTCCATTACGGTAAAGATCGCCGACGATGATCAGTTCTACGAACCTGTCATCGCCACGACTTTTGTGAATGTCCTGAACGCGGCTCCGCAGATTGTCGCGTTGAACTCGTCTGACGAAACGATTTCGGAGGGGCAATCGCTAACCATCGGTGGGGACTTTTTCGATTTAGGCACCCTCGATGGACATACAGTCACGATCCATTGGGGCGACGGATCCGCCCTGACAGAGTTCGAACTCTCGGCAGGAGTAACTACGTTCGCAGGTATTTCCCATCCGTATGTCGACGATTCGCATGCTCTGCCCGGCGGCGTCTTTGCAATCACCTTGACCGTTAGCGATCACGATGGTGGCTCGATTTCAAGTGCGCTTCAAGTCACCGTCCTCAATGTGGCTCCAACCGTCAGTGGAATAGTGCTGAAATCCGGCGGCGTTGTCGTCACAGGACCCATTGCCGAGGGAACGAATGTCGTGTTGATGGGAAACTATTCGGATCCTGGACTTATCGATCAACAGCTTGTGCGAATCTACTGGGGTGATGGCACGGATTCGCTGGCGAGTGTGAACGCCAAGACAAGTACGTTCCGTGCGACCCATCGCTACGTCGACGACCGGCCTAGCAGTTTACCCTCATTGGAAGACAAGATAGTCGTCGTAGTCGACGATCAAGACTTGGGTGTCTCAACGACTAGTTTTACGCAGGTGGTAACCAACGTCGCGCCGACGGCCGCAATTATGCCGGACCTCGGCAGCACGCTAACGACGCTGTTCTTTAAGGCCGCAGCCGGTGATGCCGGTTCCGCCGACGTACCGACACTGACGTACCAATGGACAGTCGCTCTGGCCCCTGGAGTCACGGGAAATAATCCGATCGTGATGGGTGGTGATACAAATCCTACGCTGCAGATCGATCGGAATGGCAATCTGACGGCTAGTTATGTCGTAACGCTTGCGGTCAGCGACGATGAATTCGGAACGACAACCGTTTCCAGTACCATCATCGTTTTGGACAACACCTCGAATATCTTCATCCCAACGCTGGCACAGCAACCAAGCGGGACGTCCACTGTAACAATCCTCGGGCTGGATGGTGATGACCTCATCGATGTCAGTGCCTGGACCATTGCGACGGTACTCGATGGCGGCATGGGAGACGACACCTTGATCGATGGCAGCGGCAACAGCACCCTCTTCTTGCATCAAGGCAATGACACCGGGCGTGGCAATGGCGGCGATGATACGTACTTAACTACCTTTAATAGCACGCAAACGATCGACGATTCGTTTGGAGCGAATATTCTTGACTTTTCGCCCACATCGTTCGGAGTCACCTTTGACTTGAAGCTCGCGATTAGCAGCCTTACAGACAAACAAGATGTGCAACCGAGCAATCCAGGTGTGCATTTTGCAGACATCAATGGCAGCTTTGCACAACTCATTGGAACGAGCGGTGCCGACAATTTCACTCTCGCGAGCGGCGTGACCAGCAATACCGGGGCGGGCAACGATACGATCAATGTGCGAGCAGGAACGACGAGTGTCAAAGTGGATGCGGGCGCCGACAATGACGTGTTCTTGACCTTTGGGATCGGTTCCATTGGCTCGATTGATTTCCAAGGGGACATTGGTGCCGACACCTTCACTAATGCGTTCGGTGTAACGATTGATTCGGTGGATATGGGAGGTGGTGCCGATAATGACGTCTTCCAAAATTATGGAGCGATCACGGGTATGATCGACTTCCAGGGGGACTTCGGAGCGGACACGTTCACCAATTTCGCGGGTGGTCTGTTGACAAATGTCGATATGGGTGGCGGGGCCGACAACGACGTCTTCCAAAACTTCGGCATCATCACAGGGCAGATCGATTTCCAGGGTGACGTCGGAGTCGACAGATTCACGAATAAGTCCGGTGCAACGATATCGAATATCAATATGGTCGGCGGAGCCGACAACGACGTTTTCCAAAACTATGGTGGAATCACGGGAACCATTGACTTCCAAGGGGACTTTGGAATAGACACATTTACGAACGAGCTAAGTGCAACGTTAGTGAATGTGAATATGGGGGGCGGGGCCGACAACGACGTGTTCCAGAACTACGGAGCCATCACAGGGCTAATTGATTTCCAGGGCGACTTCGGCGCGGATACCTTCACCAATGAAGTCGGCGCAACGATATTGAACGTCAACATGGGTGGCGGGGCTGACAACGACGTCTTCCAGAACTTCGGAATCATCACCGGGCTTGTCGATTTCAAAGGTGATATCGGAGCCGACACGTTCACGAATGAACTCAGTGGGACGATATCGAACGTCAACATGGGTGGTGGGGCTGACAACGACGTCTTCCAGAACTTGGGAACCATCACCGGGCTAATCGATTTCCAAGGCGACATCGGAGCGGATACCTTTACCAACGAAGTCGGTGCAACGATTTTGAATGTCAACATGGGTGGCGGGGCTGATAACGACGTCTTCCAGAACTTGGGAACCATCACCGGGCTTATCGATTTTAAGGGTGACATCGGAGCGGACACCTTTACGAATGAACTCGGTGCAACGCTATCGAATATCAATATGGGTGGCGGGGCCGACAACGATGTGTTCCAAAACTACGGCGGGATTACCGGCACCATCGACTTCCAAGGTGACTCGGGCCGTGACCTATTCATCAATCGCGACGGAGCAAGAACGGGCACGGCCACAGCTCCCAGTATCGTTCGTATTCGCGGCAACGCGGACAACGATATCTTTGTGAACTTTGGTTTGATGAACAGTACCATCACTATGAATGGTGGTGCCGACAACGATGTGTTCCAAAATCTCGGTATCATCACTGGGACGATCGACTTCCAAGGGGATATCGGTGCCGACACGTTTGTTAACGGTCCAGGTGCATTCATTAACGGCGGTATTGATATGGGGGGCGGTGCCGATAACGATGTGTTCCAGAACTTCGGTTCGGTCACCGGTACGATCGATTTCATTGGCGACATTGGGGCGGATACGTTCACCAATTTTCTGGGTGGTCAATTGACAAGTGTCACCATGAATGGCGGCGCGGACAATGATGTCTTTTTGAATTTCGGGCTCGTAGGCAATATCACCATGAATGGCGGAGCCGACAATGACGTCTTCGCGAACGCTGGAACGCTAACCGGCACGATCGATTTCCAAGGTGATTCGGGCATCGATACATTGGTGAACGATATACGAGGAATTGCGGGCACCATCAACATGGGTGGCGGTGCCGATGCGGATTATTTTTTGAACTATGGGCGGGCTCGTTCCATCTCGTTCTTGGGTAGCACAGGCAACGACACGATGCTGGTCGACGGTGTGGTTGAGGGAGCGATTTTCTTCAATGGAGACTTGGACGCAGATGTGCTGATCGACTCGGGGACCGGCTTCCTCGTCAACGGCATCCCGACGACTACGATCCAATTCCTCGGTGGTAGCGACCTGGATGCTCTTCAGAATAATGCGAGCAATATTCTGCTGATCGATTTCCAAGGGGACGATGGGGCTGATGTTTTCCAGAACAATGGCGACTCGGTGCGTCAGATTCGTTTTACGGGTGGAATCGGTGATGACACGTTCGAGAACAACGCTGCCAAGGTGACCAATATTCGCTTCGATGCAGGGGATGGCGTCGATCGGTTATTCAACGACGGGAACGAGGTTACCGGTATCGAATTCATTGGCGGTAACGATCTCGATGCCTTGCTCAATACAGGTTCCTTTGTTTCGCAAATCACAATGAACGGAGGTGCCGATAACGACTACTTCATCAACTCGGGCAGTCAAGTCTCAGGAGTGACGTTTGATGGCGGCGTCGGCGATGATCAAATTCAGAATTACGGCAAATCGCTTTCGCAAGTCACGTTCATCGGTGGCGATGGCAACGATTTGTTTCGCAATCGAAGTTCGGCTGAGGGTTCCTCGCGATTGTCATTCAACGGTGACATCGGTGCGGACACGTTCGTGAACGAAGCGTCCTCGGTCTCGCAGATCACCATGAATGGCGGAGCGGATAACGACGTATTTCTAAATTTTGGGTTGAATACGACGAACGTGGATTTTAGTGGCGATGCGGGAAATGATATTTTTCAAAATAGTGCAGATGATTTTGCACGCACAAGCAGCTTGACGGTTCCAGGTGCACGCTTTGTGGGTGGCGATGGGAACGACCAATTCTTCCATCGCGGCGATCGTTTCGGATGGTTGGACTTCAATGGTGGCAACGGCTTGGATCAATTTAATGTGGGAGGCATGAACGGTGCCCGAGTCACGTTTGCTGGCGGGAATGACATTGATACGCTCGTCAATTTTGGTGACAACCTGAGCTTCATCGACTTCGCCGGTGACGATGGTTCGGACACCTTCGTAAACATAGGCAACTTTCTTGGCGAGGCTCACTTCCGTGGCGGATTGGGTGACGACCAAGTGGACAATCGAGGCTCGGATCTAGGTTGGCTGGAGTTCGCGGGTGGCGATGAAAACGACTTCTTGACCAATAGCGGGGCTAGGATTGCACGCTTGCAGTTGATTGGAGGCAATGGAGCGGACGCCATGCTCAACCGTGGGAGCGATGTCAGTTCGATAGAATTCGATGGTGGCGACGGAGCGGATTCGCTCAACAGTATCGGCAGCGGATACAGCTCGGTCCAATTCTTGGGTGGGATCGGTGATGATACGTTGGTCGTCAGCGGTGTCGGCAAAGCGACGGCTATCATCAACGGCAACACGGGGCCTGGCAACGACGTGGTCGCGCTCAAGGGCTCTTATCAGATGGCGACAATCGATGGCGACAGCGGCAACGATCGCTTCCATTTATTTGGCAACGGCGGCTTAACGATCAACGGCGGTGCAGGCAACGATCAATATTACTTCATTGGAAATCCAACCTCGCAAGTCTCCATTCAGGAGGCGGCCAATACCGATCAAGATTTATTGAGTTTCGCTTCGTTTACCGGAGGTGGCATCACGCTCGATTTGGAGGTGAACAGTCCCCAGCCATTGTCTCCAACCAGTCAGTTAAGTTTGACTCTACAGGGCAATACGACTGGGATCGAAGATGTTATCGGCACGGTGGGGCTCGATACGATCTACGGCAACGCCCGCCCAAATCGTCTCCTGGGGGCGGAAACGAGCACCCTCACCGCCGCAATAGCGCCAGTGAGCAGCATGCAGCAATGGGTCTTACTGGATTTCGACAGTTCTACAGATACAGGCGAGCACTATTACACGCAAGCAGAACGCGATCAGATTCAGGCGCGTATCGCATCCAATTATCAAGGCCCAGGTGGTGCGTCCAATCCTTGGTTCCATGTCTATTTCACTCAAGATCGATTGCAAATCCCAACACTGGTTGGTGCGAACTACGCGACGATCTACTTCAATCGGACACCTGAGTCGGGCACGGGCGGCGGGCATGCGAGCGACCTTGATTTCCGAAACGTGAGCCTTCAAGGAGAATCGCAGGTTCAAGTCAACGGCATTGTGGGTGCTGCCGGCTATCCAGAAGCGACGAGCGATAATTTTATTGCATTGTCGGCCAAAATCGGAGCACACGAACTTGGGCATTTGCTTGGATTGCGGCATGAGGATGCAGTCGGGCCGATAGGATATGGATTGCATTCGCCTCCTGGCAACGCCGACTACAAGCCAGCGTTTACAGGTCCTTCGGCTGGCTACGATGCGTTTGATCACTTGATCGGATCGCCAGCCACGGTGGGCTCGGATCGCTTCAATGATTTGCGGTCACTCTTCTTTGGCGAGCGCGAAGCGGTCAAGTTGGCATTCAACGAATCAGGAACAAGTATCCCTGAGGGTTCGACGCATTCGACTTTTTCCAGTGCTCAACCGATCAACATGCTCTCGATGAACGTGCCCAACACGCTCATTTCCGGCTTCAATGCGGGCAAGCAGTTTGATGTGGCAGCGCTCAATGTCACGGGCTCCATTGACTTGGATTCGACTGGCAAAAGCCGAAGCGATTGGTACTCATTTGCGGGCAAGAAGGGGGAACTCGTCAATCTTGCGATCTACTCGGCTGGCTTATCGCGACTGACGACACACACGCAGACGATCGACTCGATCCTGCGCGTTTATGATGCGAGTGGTGTTTTGGTACCCTACTATGATGGAGTGGCCGTCAACGATGACCAATTCGAGCCGACCGATTCGAGTTTAACCGACCTAGTCTTGCCTGCCGATGGAATCTATTACATCGAGGTCGACACGTTCGCACGAGCTGCAAATGATCCGCTTGCCAATCCCGACAATCCGCTTAGCCCATTGAATCCGAACTACGTTCCACCGGGATTGGAGCCTCAAGAGATCAACGACGCGGTTCGAGATCGCATTGCACAATTCCAAGATGCACTGTTGGACCGCGACACAGGCAGCTATGAGTTGTTTGTGTATCGGTTTGCGACCCGAACCAAAAATATGGTTGGAGATGTGTTGTTAGGGAGAGGTGGAGTCGATACTCTCGACGGCGGCCCTGGCACGGATTATTCCTTGAAATTCGGAACGCTACCGACGGCCGCGACGTCGCTCGGGGGGAGTACCTATACTGCGACGATTCCATTCAGCAATCCTGGCGCGGCTACTTGGACGGCCAGCGTCAATTATGGCGATGGAACAATCATCAGCTACTCCGGCTTCTCGCCGCTGACCGGTATTCCTCTTTCGCATCTTTACGCGAGTAATGGAATTTACACGATCACGATCGGATTGCAGAACGACGATGGAGCAGCCATCAGCGGATCGTATTTGATTGTGGTAAACAGCGTGACCAATGTCAACGCAAGATACGTTCAGACTCTTAATGCGACGGCCTGTGGATCCTTGACGCTCACCGGCAATGCACAGATCAACATCAACGGGCCTGTCGTCGTCAATTCGAGTTGCAGCTCGAGCGCGGTTTCCCTCAATGGAAACACACGCATCACAGCCACTCAAGTCCGCATCGTGGGTGGGGCTCAAGTCACTGGAAACAGTACTATTTCACCGTCGCCTACTACTGGGGCGGTTGCAACTCCGGATCCATTGGCATTGCTCGCAGCACCTTCGGGAATTCCAGCGACTTCAGCCCTAAGTTGTAGCGGGAATTCGATCATGACGGTCAACCCTGGAAGCTATACCAGCATCAATGCCTCAGGCAATTGTCGCATTACATTCCTACCTGGAATATACATCATCGATGGTGGCGGCATGAACGTCAGTGGCAACGCCAGCGTTACCGGTTCGGATGTGATGTTCTACAATGCTGGTAGCAATTTCCTAAGTCTTGGAGGAAATTTCGGCAGTATCAACTTGAGGGGTGCTGGAACCTTCAACCTGAATCCTCTTACCACCGGGATCTATTCTGGTGTGACTTTCTTCCAAGCCCGCGACAACACGAAAACCTTGTCGATGAGTGGCAATGCGATCGGGATGAAAGGAACTGTGTATGCACCCAAGGCCCAGCTTTTGGTCAGCGGCAATGGCCAGCTTCAGATGACAATCATCGTGGATCGACTGAACATGAGTGGCAATGCGATCAGTTCCCTGATCGTTGGTGCATTGGATCCCGATATCGAATTGACGATGAATCCGAGTCTCGGGCAGCTCAATGCGAATGTCTTGCTATTTTCTATCGAAAGCAGCACAGCTTTTGCATCCCGCGACCAACTCGATCGCATTCGCGATGCGATCCAAACCATCAATAACGACTTTGGTTCGTACGGCGTCCGTTTAGTCGAGATCGATAGTGAACTGGACCGTGCGGACGTTCGTCTACAGTTGAGCGATACGAGTCCATGCGGAGGACTTGAGCAAGGCATCTTGGGTTGCTCAACCAAATGGGGCGAGATCACGCTCGTTAACGGTTGGGCTTGGTACGCGGGTGCAGATGAAAATGCGATCACAACCGGCCAGTTCGACCTGCAAACGATTGTTACGCACGAGCTCGGCCACTCGATCGGATTGGAGCATAGCAGCGAAGCGAGTTCGGTCATGTATGCCCGACTTCAACAAGGAGTCGCACGCCGAGGATTCTCCGATCACGATTTCGCGATTCTGAGACAGGAACAGAGCGATGTCGATTCGGAGCACGATTACTTCGATGGCTTGCATGCATGGGATTTAGGTTCTATTTCAGGGCCAGAGTCCTCAGCGAGACCGATGGTTATGCCGATAATTCCTTCGAATACCAACGAGACGCGGCGAGAGGTTGATGCTATCATGAACGGTTGGCCGACAGGTCAAGCGAGCGCGGGCCTGGGGCTGTTATTGCAGACGCGAGACTCTGCAAAACAGGCAATGGCGCAAGCAATCCCTAGTGACGTAAGATCGTCCATGCCGAAAGTAGGCAATATCGATTCCCCAAAGACCGTGGCCGATATCGATTCTTTCTTTGAGTCTATAGGTGAAGGAAGCTTAGACGCGGTCGGACTCATTGGAAAGCGAACACGGAAGGCTCGAGGATGATGAGTTAATGGCACTCACTTTGCAATTTCTGAGCCTCAATGCACTAGTATGGGGGCTGGATTCGCTAGAAATTTCTAGCCTGCCAGCCCGCACGCTAGCGCGCCCGCTTGCCCGCACGCTAGCGCGCACGCCAGCCCGCACGCTAGCGCGTTGCGGCTCAAAGTGAGTGGCATTGGATGGTAGGCGTTGGTAGAGTGAGAGAAACGGTTCGTGAAACACAAAATGACTCAAACCATCGCGGTGAAATTGAATGAGCCAACCCCAGCCTGAGGAACGTAAGAAAACCGATTCCAAGCTTAACCCTTTCGATAAGCCGACCAATGCCTTTGGGGAGGCGGACACCGTCATCCCGATCGACTTGAGCTCGCTTCAGGAAACTCTTGCACCAACTTCTAAGGTACCGACAGATGACAGGGATTTCGAGATAGATTCCCCCGTTGCGAAAACGTCCGTGCCTAAGGAAGCCGACGAGTCATCCAGTCCGGGAGCCACGCAGGACTTCGTGGTTGATTCAGGAGCGACAGCCGACTTTACGGCAGAGTCCACACCGAATCAAAAGCACAAACAGCCTGCGATGCCAAAGATGATCGGCGGCTACGAGATCAAGCGAATCCTGGGCCGTGGTGGCATGGGGATTGTCTACAAAGCCAAACAGAAGAAGCTTGACCGTGTTGTTGCATTGAAGATGGTGCTGGCGGGTTCGCACGCTTCGTCCGAGCAACTCCTAAGGTTCATTGCGGAGGCTAAAGCGGTTGGCCATTTACAGCATCCCAACATCGTTCAGATCTTCGACGTTGGCGAACACGAAGGTCTGCCATTCTTTTCGCTTGAGTATGTCGACGGGGATAGTCTCGACAAACGTTTGCAGGGCAAACCGCTCGCGCCGGTAGAAGCGGCCAAGCTTCTCGAGATACTCAGTCGAGCGATGCAGTATGCTCATGACCACGGTATCCTGCATCGCGATCTCAAGCCCGCCAACGTGCTTTTGACTCAAGACGGTGTTCCGAAGATTGCTGACTTTGGATTGGCCAAAAGACTCGAGGACACTGACGATTCGTCCAGCACCCGAACTGGGACAATCATGGGGACGCCCAGCTATATGTCGCCGGAGCAAGCCAGTGGAAGTGTCCATGAATTGGGGCCAGCAACGGACCAGTATTCGCTTGGCGCAATGCTCTACGAGTTTTTGACAGGCCGTCCACCATTTCTAGCAGCCAAAGCCGTGGAGACGATTCTAAAGGTGCTTCGCGAAGAGCCGGTGCCGCCGCGCCAACTGCAGTCGACCCTACCTCTTGACCTGGAAACCATCTGTCTCAAGGCCTTGCAAAAAGATCCTCGCTCGCGTTACGGATCGTGCACGGAGTTGGCCGACGACCTGTCACGCTTTCTCAAGGGCGAGCCGATTTTGGCAAGGCCCGTTGGAACGGTTGAACGCACTTGGCGTTGGTGTCGGCGAAATCCGGTGGTCGCTTCGTTGCTTGCCACTTCAATGCTCCTATTAGCGGGCACAGCAGGCGTTTCTAGTTATGCAGCCTTGTCGCTATCCGCTAAGAACAAGGTTGTGGTTGCAGCCAACGAGTTGGCAGAGACCCGACGATTGCAGGCAGTTCAAAAACAACTCGAGGCCGAAGAAAGCAAGAAGCTGGCTGAGCAGAATGCCGACGTTGCCAAGAAACAGGCGCTCGGTTCGGTTCAGACGATTCAAAACTTGGTATTCGAAGTCAATCGAAAACTCAGTGACGCGCCCGCGACTTTACCATTGAAGAAAGAGATCTTGCAGAAAGCGAAACTCAGTCTCGATCGCATTCCCCCACTGCTCATCGACCCCACCAAGACCAGTGTCGAAGCAACGGACTTGGCCTTTCATCAGGAAATGGGCAAACTGTATTACGAACTTGGGGATGTAAAAAAGGCGACTGAGTTTGGGGAAAAATCGAAGCAAATTGCCGAAATGAGGGTCGTCGTTCGACAAGGCTCGAATGCATCGCGTCGCAATTTAGCGGGTGTCTTGGACAAACTTGCAATCTATTCCCAAGAAGCTTCTCGCGACCTACCGGCTAGTATCAAAATGTCGGAGGAGGCGCTACGCATCCGACAAGAAGTAATAGACAAGCCCAAGCGTGATCCCGATTCCAAGGTGGAGGAAGACGAAGTCTATGGCATCTTCTTAGATTCCGAGTTGGCAGAAAGCCATGCTAATGTCGCAACAGGATACTTGAGAATAGGAAACGTCGCGAAAAGTTCGCAACACTTCGGTATCTCAAAGCAGTTGCGTCAAAAGGTGTTTGACGCGATCAAAAGTCGACCTGACATCGTGCCGATTCTTGCCAAGTTTCAACAGAGTTCACCGCCTTTGGTCAACTTAATCGCGACCAATGCCTTGAGCAAATCGCAACTCGCAACGGGAGAGATTGCTTACCGCGAAGGAAAGCTCGAAGAGGCTCTTGTTGAGTACAAAAGCGGAATCGAGTTGTGTGAACCGTTGGTGAAAGTTGCGCCACAGGTACTGAGAGTCGAACTAGGTCGTGCTGTCGGTAACTTGGGCGACCTGTACGTACACCGACAAGAATACCCAAAGGCGAAAACGGAATACAATCGAGCTCTTACCTTGACCGAGGAGATGGCAAAAGCGGATCCGGACCGCGTGATAAACGACCGTTACCTTGGTCTTCATAATTATCGATTGGGTTGCTTAGAAGACACGCTTGGAAACGCAAACGAAGCCGAGGAGTACTTTAGAAAATCCTTGGCCTATCATCGCAAGGTTTTTGATATTGATAACAGCAATGAGCGGCGGCAATCTGAGCTGATGCTGGCACTTGCGAGGACTGCCAACGTTAAAGAGGCGATTGAATTCGCAAACACTTTCGCGGCTCGTCCCAATTTGGATAGTGAGATGCTGGTGGACGTTGCCCGTTGCTACGCTCAGTGTTCGAGGCATGCTGGCGAGAGCGAAAAAGAACTCATTTTGAAAGCTCGGGAAATGCTCGCCCGAGCACGTGCCCGAGGTTTTGCGGACGAATTCTGGTTGCAGAATGAGCTTGACTTGCTGCCGATTTTCGCGAAGTAGTCAAACCATCGTGCCCGTCCGGCCTGTCTGCATTCTGGCACAATGTTATAGGTGCCTCGACCAATCTGCTCCATTGCACATCTCAGAAAAAAAACGTAACCAATGTCCAGCTGGCAGGGGAGGAACCAGGCTTGTCAAGCCAACCTTGGGTATTAATTTTCTTCTCTCTAGCCTCTCCTTTTTCTATTTGTCGTAATCTTGGCGTCGATTATCTCCTTGTTCTTTGACCTTGTCACGAATCTCTTGTTTTGCTTTTACCAATCGCTCCGGCCAAACAAACGTTGGTGCTTTGGACGGATCGTATCCCGACAGGTGATCGCTCAACCGATCGAGCGGCTTGGTATAGCATAATTCTTCATCACCGAAAACCTCCTTGCAGATTGCGGCTAGACGTGGGTCGTACTCGAACAACTCCGCTCGCGTGTTCACATGATTGTGATCGTGATCTGGCTCGCGATTGTTATTGAACCAAGACTGAACGCCTTCCGCAAAATACTCCATGTGGTTGACGGATGCATACTTGCCTTTCCACAATCCTTCGCTCATGGCTTTTTCGTAGCAGTCCTCCAATCGGCTATCAAAAGTCGTGTCAACGCGAATTAATCCGCGTAGGTGCATGTTGTGGGCGAATTCATGAATCAAAAGGTTTTCACTGGAATAGGGATCTCCCTGGAAGGCCAGCAAGTTCTCTTCGCCACATGAGCAGATAGCGTCTGTTTTTGATCCACCCAATCCCCGTGCACGTGCATCCCAAAAATCCTTGGGGGTCATATTTCGCTGTTCCGGCAAATCGGTCGTAAATTCATTATGAGCCATGACAATCAGCCGCGAGCCGCTTTGAATCATGGCTTTGCGAACATCCGGTCTCGCTCGCAACATCCAATTGACGAGGTAAGCCGCTTCCTTGAGGGCATAATCGTCGACCTTCTCCGATGCGACGATCGGATAGCCATCTGCATTGACATATTTCGTATAAAAAGGATCGAGTCCGAGATCCTTGGGAGGTGTGGTTACCGGCTGGGCCATGGAGCACTTACTAACGCACATCCAAACGAGCAAGGTCAATACACGCAAGAGAATTCGTTTCATATTCCGAGTCGTTCCAATAATGGGCTCTAAGATTGACTGCGATCGGTTTGGCATTCGGACGTCGCAAGCCTAAGAAATCCGTCGCGGAAAATGAAAAAACCCCTGAAAAACTGAGTATCCCCAGCGTTTCAGAGGCTCTAAAACGGAGAGGACAGGATTTGAACCTGCGGTAAGAATTTCTTCCTACGCCGAATTAGCAATCCGGTGCTTTCGACCACTCAGCCACCTCTCCAATT
>JAYTVM010000223.1:0-22081 GCA_043743995.1 Pirellula sp.
GGTTTCATGCGCTTCATGCCAGGGGTTCCGACCATTTGCTCTAGTTCGACTGTCCCAGATTGGTTTTCGCGACCGGAATTAGCGGGAGAGCGAGGCTCCCGCCGAGCTAAATTCCTGCGAAAGCTCGGCAGGAGCCTCGCACTCCCGTTCGAATAAGAACCTATTTAGAACGGCCGAACGAGCGATTCGCCACGCCCTTCGTACCTTAGAGCGTGCCACCCATCACTCGTACTCCATCGGGAGCAATCTTCGAGTCGTTTTGCCTCGATATCGACGCAAAACTTGGCTGTTTCGTGTGAACTTTGCTTTTCGGTCGTGCGTAGCCAATGGCACGACCTCCAAAGCGTTATCCATGACCGGATCGTCAAAGATGCGTTGTTGGACGCAGGAAACGCGATATACTCGCACCTTGGCCTGAGGCTTACCTATCGGTTTGCCACAGAGTTCATTCCCTTTCACGATATTTCAGTTGACTTAATATGCCTAAACCAAGTGCTAGCTCCACAGTAATGATCGAGGCTGAGGGGTTGTCCAAGTTTTATGGTCCATTCGCAGCCGCCCGCGATGTGTCTTTCAAGGTTAGCAAAGGTGAGCTGGTCGCCTTTCTGGGACCCAACGGTGCTGGAAAAAGCACAACCATGAAGATGCTGACCGGATACCTGGCTCCGAGCGAGGGAGTCGCACGAATCGCTGGGCACGATATGTTTTCCGATCGCATTGCCGGTTCCATTCGGCTCGGGTATCTGCCTGAGAACGGTCCACTTTACCCGGACATGACTCCGCACAGCCTCCTGAATTTTTTTGCCGATGCGCGTGGAATGCCAACCGCTTACAAGAAAACACGAATCGAAGCCGTCATCGAGCTATGCGATCTAAAGTCCGTCGTTCACAAAGCCATTAGTAAGCTATCGAAAGGGTTTCGTCAGAGAGTTGGCATGGCTCAAGCGTTGCTTCACGAACCGGAAGTACTCATCCTGGACGAACCTACTGCTGGTTTGGACCCGAACCAAATCCGTGAGGTTCGAAACACCATGAAGAAGCTGGGCGAGACCAAGACGATTTTGTTGTCGACCCACATTCTGCAAGAAGTCGAAGCGATGGCGACGCGTGTCATTATGATCAACGAAGGCCGAAAGGTTTTCGAAGGAACGGTCGACGAATTGAAGCAAGTCAAGGGTGACTTGTCTTCGGCGTTCCATAAACTAACGGGCGCGTCAGCATAGCGACTGACCACAATTCGAAGCAAAACAAAAAGCGTTATCGACACCGATTGCTAACGCAAGATTCAAACGTAACCAAACAACGATTTTGTGATTAAGGAATACCGCAAGTGGCTCTCGTACTCACCGCATTGGTCAAGCTGCTATTGCTAGACATTGTTTTCTTGGCCGTGATGCTCGCATTAGTCGTTTTGCTTGCCCGAGGTCGTCGCGTTGCATACGCCGTGCTCAAGCGAAATTTTTACGGCTATTTTTCGAACCCAACGGGCTACGTCTTCTTATGCCTGTTCGTTTTGCTGACAAGCATGGCGGCGTTTTGGCCACATGAGTTCTTTAGTTCAAATCTCGGAACTCTTGGGCAACTCAACAAGTGGTTCACCTATATCATGTTGTTTTTCATCCCGGCCATCACAATGAGTATCTGGGCCGAAGAAAGACGTCAAGGAACGGACGAATTACTGCTAACACTTCCAGCCGATGACTTCGACATTGTTGCGGGAAAGTACGTCGCAGCTTCTGCGATTTACACTGTCTCTCTTTTGTTTTCACAGCTTTCTACCTTCATCGTACTGGCGTTGTTGACACAAGGTGAAATCGATACCGGACTCTTCTTTTCCAACTACATTGGCTATTGGTTTATTGGATTGGCCATGATTTCAATCGGGATGGTTGCGTCGTTCTTGACCAGCAATCTAACGGTTGGATTCATCCTCGGTGCACTGTTCAATGCACCTCTGGCCTTCGCGTACAAAGCAGACACCATTGCTAATCGTACGGTTGCTCGCGAAATCAAGAATTTTAGCATTCAAGAGCGATTCGATGACTTTGGGAGAGGGGTCTTTAGCCTTTCCGGCGTGTCCTACTTTCTTCTCATAGCCGCTTTTGGTGTCTACCTATGCATGGTGCTAATTGGCAAGCGACATTGGAGTGGCGGACGTGATGGCAATGCAAAACTGGCTCACTTCCTTTCGCGAATCGTCTTGCTGGGCATACTTGCCTTTGCTGGCAGCATGCTCTTTCGAAACCGAGACAGGCGTCGAGATGTCACCGAATTGCAGGTAAGTTCCCTGTCACCTGTTACCACCGAGATGATTCGCACGCTTGGCAAGGATCGGGATATCGTCGTGGATGCTTTTATTTCGGACGAAGTGCCTGAGCAATTTGTTAAAATCAAATACCAAATCATTTCTCTGCTCAAGGAATTCGAGTCGACCGCAAAGTCCTCGGGAGGCTCGATGCAAGTCCGAATCTACGACTCGATCATTCCCTCAAGCGACGAAGAAAAGATGGCCGAACAGCAATACGGCATTGTCCCACAGATGATTAGCGTGCGTGAACGCGGAACCTATTCCGATCAGCCCGTTCTTTTAGGAGCAGCGTTCCGAAGCGGATTGCAAAAAGTCGTTATTCCATTCTTTGAACCTGGCGTTCCCGTCGAATACGAACTGGTTCGATCGTTGACCACAGTTTCGAAACCCACTCGAAAGAAACTAGGAATTATCAAGACGGATGCCAAGTTGATGGGTGGCATGGACATGCGTTCCTTCCAATCGCAACCTCAGCAACCTATCGTCGAAGAACTTGCCAAACAATATGAAGTCATTGACGTAAACGCAGCTTCGCCAATTGATACTGAAAAATATGACGTACTGCTTGCGGTACAGCCATCGTCCCTCGGCCCAGAGGAAATGATCAACTTCACCAACGCGGTCACTTCGGGCGTTCCGACAGCAATTTTCGAAGATCCGATCGTGGCTTTGGACCAGATTCCAGGAACCGGCGATCCCAAGCCGCAAGCAGGCGGAATGATGGGAATGGGGGGCGGACCGCAGCCCAAGGGGGATATCCGTCCGCTATGGCGTGCGCTTGGCATTGAGGTCCCAGGAAGACCCGGGATGATGGGTGGTTTCTCGCCTGACATTTGCTGGCAAGAGTACAACCCATATCCGATTCTTGCCGAAACATCGCAAGCATCGGACTTGTGGGTATTTGCTCGTGAGGAAGCTCCGGGTGCTAACAATGCTCTGAACAAGGAAAGCGAAATAACCAACGGGCTGAAGGAGCTGATGTTTCTTTATGCAGGCGTAATTCTCCCAGCAAAGGATTCAGTCCTAAAATTCACGCCGATTGTCAAAACGGGGCAGGTCGCAGGCACTATGCCCAAAACGGAAATTGACGGAGTGCAGCAGGCTGGCCTCAGTCGCTCGACAGAATACAAACTCAGGCGAGGGGTGACACAAGGCGAACAAATCCTGGCTGCACTTGTTGAAGGCCCAGAAACGAAAGCGGGCGAACCCTCCGCGTCGTCAAAACGTCCAATCAAGGCTGTCTACGTTAGTGACATCGACTGCATGTCTAGGACATTCATCGATATCCGCAATCGTAAGCCGATGATGGAAGACATCAATTTCCAGTTCCAAAACATCACCTTTGTTTTGAACTCGATCGATGTGCTAGTCGGTGAAACGCGCTATCCGCAAGTGCGCAGACACATTCCAACGTACAGCACGCTGAAGTTGGTCGAACTCAAAGCAGATGAGTTCCGCGTTGAGGAAGCCAAGCAGCGAACCGACTTCAACAACGACTACAACAAAGCCGTTACCGCGGTCGAGGATGAAAACGCCAAGTCCGAACGCGACCTCAAAGAGCAAATCGAAAAACTGCAATCGAAAGGTGAGATCGATCCTGAAAGCATCAAGAAACTGCAAGAAAAAATGCAGGTCGACCAGATCAAGAAGATGCAACTAACCAAGAAATTTCAAGTCGAAAAAGAGCGCTTGCTTCGAGTGCGAGACCAGGGTATTCGCGAAGCCAGGCGGCAATCGGATGATTCCATCGGCAAAATTCAAAAATACTACAAGTTGCTAGCTGTTTTCGTTCCACCTTTACCACCGCTGTTGGTTGGCATCATCGTTTTGGTTTCTCGCCGGTTGCGAGAACGCGAAGGTATCTCGAAGACTCGATTGCGTTAACGCACTTCAACGAACACGACCGTTCAAAACAAATTCCACAGACATAACAAGCGTAGATATTGGAGAGATAGAAAAGTGACAGAGGGAACTAAGACCGGGTCATTAGCAGCCGTGGTAGGCATCGTTGCACTCCTGGCGTGGGTCACGTCCGCAGGCAATCGCGCCAACACTCCAGTCATGGGATTGAAAGGGAAACCACTTTTTGAGAAGTTTTCCGATCCACTGACGGCGGCTTCGCTCAAAATCCTACGCTACGATTCTCCGAAGGAGGACTACGTTGATTTTGAAGTTGCACGCGATCGCAAGGTAGGACTCTGGACGATTCCATCGCACGAGAGTTATCCAGCCGACGCTGGCAAACAGATGAGCGAAGCAGCCAACTTGTTTGTTGGCCTCAAGGTCCTCGATATCGCTTCCGAAAAGAAAACGGAGCAAACGCTCTTTGGCGTCGTTGAACCGAACAAGCAAAATGCGGATAAGGGTGGCGAAGGTGTTGGTATGCTCGTCCAAATGAAGGACGAAAAAGGGAACATGTTAGCCGATGTGATCATCGGCAAAGAAATCGACAAGAAAAAGCGATACGTTCGCGTTCCTTCCGAGGACGTTATCTATGTGGTTGAATTGGATACCGCGCCCCTCAGCACAGATTTCAAACAGTGGATTGAACCCGACTTGCTCAAATTGAGCAGCAATGACATTGAAACTCTGGGGGTTCGAGATTACCAGATCATCACAACGCAACAGGGACTGGCTCTGAGTCGCAATTACGAAGCAGACTTGAGTTTTGCGACCTCCAGCGGTCAGTGGCAGCCCACTCGCATTACCAGTTTCGAATCCGACCCGGCAAGCGAAAAAACCTTGGCACCTGACGAGCAACTCAATGCAACCAAGTTAAACGAGATCAAGAGCACACTTGACAACTTGAAAATTGCAGACGTTATCAAGAAGCCTGCCGGACTTGCAGCCGACTTAAAGGGGGACAGCAATCTGTTGAAGAACAGCGAGTCGCTGATGTCGCTTCAACGTCGCGGTTTCTTCCCGAACCCAAACCAAAAAGGTGGCGATAGCATCGACTTTTATTCCAAGAGTGGCGAACTAGTAGTCACGCTCAAGGATGGCGTCCAATACCTATTGCGATTTGGTGGAGCAGCAGGAGCCGAAATCAACGCCGTCGATACCGCTGATACCGCGGATGCCAAAGAGGAGGGCAAAGCCGAGGAAAAGGTTTCGATCAATCGATTCATGTTGGTTACCACTCGGGTCGACGAATCGAAGTTTCCGATGCCGGAACTCGAACGACTGCCTGAAACGGTTGAGGAACTGAAGGAAATCGAACGCATGAAGCAAAAGCCTGCTGAGATGCTACCGGCAACGGTACTACCAACGGAGACTGAGCCAGCAGGTTCGGATGCAAAACCTACAGAACCTACAGTACCGAGTGAGAAACCTGCAGAACCAGCTGAAGAAAAACCAGCTCCCGTAGAAAAGCCTGCGGCCGATCCCGCTGTCTCGCCTGAAGTACCGGTTGCTCCGGAAAAGCCTGCCTCACTCTCGGCCCAGAAGACTAATATGGCGGGTCGCCTGGTCTCTTTTCAGGAACCACAACCACAGGACGAAACGAAAAAAGCCGATACTCCAGTCAAGCCTGATGTGCCCGCGGCCAACTCCGAACCCACTGAAATAGAGTGGAAGGAACGATTGGAAGCCACTCGTGAACGAATCACCAAAGAGAACCAACGTAAGATCGATGATCGAAACGACAAATTGAAAAAAGCCAAGAACAAGGTCGCCGAACTCAATGGCCGCTTTGCCGACTGGTATTACGTGGTAAGTGAATCGGACTACAAGAAACTAAAAGTTACGATCACCGAGCTGATCCAACCGAAAACGGCCGGCGGAGCGGGAACCGGTGCACCTCAAGGTGGATTTCCAGGACAGGGTGCATTCCCAGGCTTTCAGCCGTAGTTGGATTGTGGCTGAGCGAGGCCCTCGCTCAGGTTTTGCAGGAACCCAACGAGCGAAGGGCCTCGCTCGTCCACAAGTGTCGCCTTTCGCTCAGCGAAAGTGCGATTCGAAAACGCACTTTTGCGGAGCAAAAGGCGACAATGTTGGCTAGGCTCTGATGGATGAGAACGATAGCAAAGAAACAGATGAGGAAGACGAACGCGATTTAGAAGTCACGCTCGTCGATCCGGACGAGCATCTGGCGGAATCGACCCCTGAGATCCAACAACGCATCGATGCATTGTTGAGCGAAAATCTCGGCTTTCGCCGCTCTGCCGAAAAAGTTCGGGAGTTTCCGCAATCGCCCGGTGTCTATCTGATGAAGGACGCCTCGGGCGTCGTTATCTATGTTGGCAAGGCAAAGAATCTGCGATCACGAGCGGGTAGCTATTTTCTGGCCGCCGCTGCGCAAGAAATTCGGACGGCAGACTGGGTCCACGAAATTGCCGATATCGACTGCATGTTGTGCAGTAGCGAAGTGGATGCGTTGCTGACCGAAAGTCGACTAATCAAGGACATTCAACCGCGTTACAACAAAGACCTCAAGGACGACAAGACCTTTCCGTATTTGATGATCACCACGCACGAAGATTTTCCACGTGTCGAAGTAACTCGCACGCCGAAAGCCAAGGGTGCGAAGTTGTATGGACCGTTCACCAGCGCTGGACAATTGCGAGGTGCACTCCAAGTCATGCAGCGGGTGTTTCAATTCAGAACCTGTTCCTTGGACATCGAAGAAAACGATCCGCGTTGGGAATGGTTTCGTCCGTGTTTGCTCGCCTCGATCAAGCAGTGTACGGCTCCCTGCAACAAACGCATTAGCAAAGCCGACTATCGGCGGGACATTCGAAGGCTTCAGACGTTTCTGGAGGGTGGCAGTGATCGATTGCTCAAACAGATGCGAGAAGAAATGCGAGAGGCGTCAGCCAAGCTTGAATTCGAAAAGGCGGCTAGGCTCCGAGATGAAATCCAGTTGCTCGAGAACTTAGGCGACCGAGGCGAGATCGATGTCCATGCGCAGCCTGAAGTTTTCTATATTGACCCGAAGAAGGGCATGAGGGCGCTCAAGAAAGTGCTTGGCATGGACAAGGAACCTCGTGTGATCGAAGGGGTTGATATCGCGCACTTAGGTGGCAGCGATACGGTTGCGTCCTTGGTACAGTTTTTGGATGGTTTGCCCTTCAAACCTGGCTACCGTCGCTATCGAATTCAAGACGTGAAAGGCATCGACGATTTCCGAAGCATCCACGAAGTGATCTCGCGTCGCTTTCGCAAGTTGAGCGATGAGCAAGAAGCGTTTCCAGACTTGCTCATGATCGACGGCGGTAAGGGGCAATTGAATGCTGCCTTGGCCGCTTTCCGAGATCAAGACATTGATCCACCGGTTATGGTCTCGCTTGCGAAAAAGGAAGAAGAGATCTACCGACCAGGCGAAAGCGAACCTATTCGCTTGGGCCGTGAGTCTTTTGGGTTGCGATTGTTGCAATACGTTCGAGACGAAGCCCACCGGTTTGCCCAGCACTATCATCATTTGTTGCGGCAAAAGAGTACTTTCGATAACGAAGTGAAGCGGAAGAAACCGTAGGCGACGTCGCTCCGCGACTCGCGTCCAGGCTCTCCCCGTCCCAGCGCCCGTTCCCTTCCAAAAAACCTCCCTTCCAAAGTTGCACCAGATCTCTCTCGAATCCGTTTCCATCGCCAAGCAACGACAATCATCCAATCAGGTTTCATCACGGAGGACATCCGTCGACGGAGCGACGGATCTACGGCGTATCCTCACAATCACCAAAATCGATTCAGCCGGAATCATTTGAAAGTGATTTGAGCCTATGTGTAAACCGATTGCCGTCACAGTCGTGATTCTCACGATATGAGACTAAGTTCACAGTCTGACCCATCGTCAGCACGGACAGTGCCTTTAGATCCCTTTTCTTCCTCGGGACCATTACTTCACATGCGTCGCATTTTCCTAGCATTTCTTCTTGCCACTTGCAGTTCTTCGTACGTCGCCAGCGCCGACGAGCCATCCGCAACCTTCTTGAGCTACACCGGCAACGACCTGTTTCCGAGTTATATCATCGCTACAGCGACCGTCGATTGGAACGGCGACGAACAACGAGCCGAAGATAAAAAAACCGACGAAGATCCAGAACTCGAAGAAGACGAAATCCCACTTTTTGGTGACGAGAATGGCAGTATTGGGGTCGAAATTGAAAACGTCCCCGAAGGTGCCAAGATCACCGTTGAAATAACAGGCGATGGCTTCCTAAAGAAGTCCAAATGGGAAGGTGAAAGCGACGACGATTACGACGTCATCCATGTCTACCCAAAAGCCAGATGGGATTACGATGCGCTTCGCCGATGCGTACAACAAAAGCCAGCCAACTTGAAAATCAAGGTCTCCATCGATGACATTGTGATCGCCGAGATCGACGAAACGGTCCTGCTGCGATCGATCAACGATTGCCCATTCTATGTTAAACTTGACGATGATGGCGAAGACCTCGAAGACATCTCCGTCACATTTGCTGCATACGTAAACGAAAACCACCCCTGGATCGATGGTCTTCTCAAAGAGGCGTTGAGCGCTGCCAAGGAACATGAGTTGATCAATGGCTTCACCGGTTATCAATCGGGAAGTCAGGACGAAGTGCTCTCGCAAGTTTTCGCCATTTGGAATGCGTTGCAACGTAGAGGCATCAAGTACAGCGACGTTTCGACAGCTCCACCGAGCAAGTTCGTATACAGCCAAACCGTTCGCTTCCTCGACGACACCGTTCAATCGTCGCAAGCCAATTGCGTAGATGGTTCCGTACTCATGGCGAGTATTTTGCGAAGGATTGGACTCGATGCCTACTTGGTCATGGTCCCGGGCCATTGTTTCTTAGCCTTCTCCGACGGCAACAAAGAAAACCCTACTCTGTTTGGTTTGGAGACAACCATGCTGGGTAGTGACAATCTGAAACCAGTTGTCGAGCTTCCCAAACTTCCGTCAAAACTGAAACAGAAAGAGTTTGCTGCATCGCATTCGACCTTTGTCTCGGCTCTGGAAGCTGGCAAGAACCAAATCACTGAGCATGCCGAGGCTTTCAAGTCGAATGACGACCCGGATCGGCAACTTATTTCCATCTCGGACGCTCGGGCGATGGGCGTTATGCCACTGGGCGCCGAATCGGCTAAGTCGCCCCGTTAAAGGCGGATGCGGGGCTATTCCGTTCACACCTGATTTGATTTTGCTATGATACGGTTCTACCGTTCACCGTGATCCCAAAGAGGTTGTGTCATGCGCTTTCCAGAAGAATTGTTCACTCGTTTGGCAGTTCGTTCCTCGGCTGTTTGCTTCCTGTTTCTGAATACCTTCGTAGCCCAAGTTGACGCTCAGTGGGTGCCTCAAGTCTTGCCAGTCGAATTGCAGGTCGGGTATGCCGTCCGAACACTTGACCTGAGTGGCGATGGCAAACTTGACATCTTAATTACGGACAGCAAACGGTACCTATGGCTGGAGAACCCAAGTTGGCAAGTCCACGTCATTTATTCGACTCCCGAAGCAAAGAATGACAACGTTTGCATGGCTCCCCATGACATCGATGGTGATGGCAAGATAGACCTGGCGATTGGGCACGACTGGCAGCCAAATAATACCAAGTCCGGTGGCGAGATCGGTTGGTTGAAATCGCCGAGCGATCCCCATCAACTCTGGACATATACCAAGATCGCTGAGGAGCCCACGACCCATCGCATGAATTGGGCCGATATCAATCAAGACGGCCGAATGGAACTTATCGTACTGCCGCTCAAAGGACGCAATACGATAGCCCCCGGATTCGACCAGGCTCCGGTCCGACTCTTGCAATTCGAGATTCCAAGTAAGCCCGATTCCGAACCTTGGCCATTGAAAGTCATCGACGAGTCTCGCCACGTTGCCCACAACTTCGAAGTTGTTGACATGTACGACGAAGGCAACACCGACATACTCGTGGCAAGCTACGAGGGGGCTACCCGACTCATGTTCACCAAAGACTCGCGGAAGTTCGTTTACCCACAGGGAATGGGATTCCAAGGGGTCGCACCCGCACGCGGTTCGAGTGAAATTCGACTCGGTCATTTTACCGGTGGAGGCAGTTTTCTTGCGACCATCGAGCCATGGCATGGGGACCAGGTCGTCGTGTATTCCAATGACCCCAAACGCGCGCTCCGTTTCATGCTTCGAAACGTGATTGATAAAGAACTCAAGTGGGGGCATGCCGTGGCTTGTGCCGACCTCGATTTCGATTCCGACGATGAAATCGTGATCGGAGTGCGGGACAATGCGGAAGCCCCGCATCGTTGTGGAATTCGCGTCTATGATTTCGCAGGGGACAGATGGGAACGGACACTGATCGAACCTGGCCAAGTCGCCGTCGAGGATATGGTCGTTGCCGATTTGGATGGCGATGGTCGCAAGGACATCATCGCCGTGGGCCGTGCAACTCACAATGCGGTTATTTACTGGAACCGTCGTTAGCCGATAATTCGATTTCGAGGGATTTTCCACCGACGATTTCGACTTCGATGGTTTTTGTTTTTTCACTCGTAGTGCCTGGGTTGGGCTGCCCGTAAACAAGGTACTTGCCCGGTGTTACGTTCTTGAATTCAATCCAGTTTTCTAGATTGATATTGCCGCTTCCACCCCATTTGCCGACGCCTTCACCGGTGGTATCCGCCATGTGAATCAAGTAATCAGATTTGCGTGGACTCGAAAAGACGACTTCGATTCGAATTTCGCCTGCGGGCGTCATTCCTAATACGACGTTCTCGGATGGAATCATCACTTTTGGGGCTTTGCCAGGTACGTAATATCCCTTTCGAAATACGCGAAGAGAGGCTTGCCCGACAGGTACATTCGTGAACTCGAATTCACCCTTTTCGTTTGTCGTAGCTTGGAATTCGTCGGCCGAAGAATAATCCATATCGACGAGTCGAACATCCGCTTCTGCGAGCGGTTTCTTTTCTAAGTCCACCACGTGGCCTTTCAAAACCGCGGACTTCTTCATTTTTGTGTCGTGGCGTTCCCAGCCTGGCTCTTCATCGACAGTCAAATAGTCGATCCGATTCGGAACGAATTCACTGAAGCGAGCGACGATGCGGTAATTGCCCCGGCGAACCCCTTTCAGCAACCAATTGCCTTTTGAATCACAGATGGTTTGCTCTGCAATTTGATAAGTCCGCTTGCCGGATGCCGCGTCAGTGGTTTCCAGAAAGACCGATGCCATCAAAGGTTGGTTGGTATCGAAGTCGATGATTTGGCCTTCGATAACGCGTCGATCTGCCAGCGAAAAACCATGCGACTCCAGTCGATTGTCGACGACCTCAATACCATCAGGTACTTGGATTTTCTTCCAATCCACCAGTCCACCCGTGTACACATGCAGTTCCGCGACAGGTTCCAACGATTTGTCGTTTTGAAGTGCGCTGACATACTGCGGCAAGCCTTTTTGGAAATCCCAGCGATCTTTCTGCCAAACGACAAAGACCCAGTCCAGCTCGAGTGCTCGGTTGCCAATCTGCTGTCGATTAGGATCCAACCAAAAACTTCGAGTCACGCCACTTTGCACAGTGATTCTTTTTTTGACCGATTCGGTTTTTGCCAAGTCTTCGATTACTTGGGAAAGCTTTTCGGTGTCCCCTTGGCATTCGGAATGCCATCGCCCGCCTCCGAACGGCGGGTCCTCATACCACGCGATCCTATGTGGTGAATTAACGATTTTTGCGGCTCCCTTTGGCCAGCCAGGATCAGTGATAGGGGTGTTCCCTTTGTCCCCTCGGATCATTCCAAAGGAAATGGAGTTGGCTGTTGCAACGAGAAACATTGCTATTAAGAACACGTTACCAATGCGAATCGACATAGCGCACCTCCTAAAGGGAATGGAATGGATTACATCATGGGACGAAATCCGGTTTCATTGAGTTCCCAATTGTGGTCATCTTGCTTTTGCCGCCAGTGCAGGCGAAAATGACAGGATGTTAATTGAAAGGCAGGGAGTTCATTCACGATGAGTATTGCGTCTATTTCAGAATCGATCGAATACCCAGAGTCAGACGGCGAGCCCATGGGAGAAACGGATCTGCATAGGGACTGGATGGTCCGTATCCTCGAGATTCTTCGGCAACGGTATCGCGGTCAGAGAGTCTACATCGCTAGCGATCTGCTAGTTTATTACGAAGAGGGGAATCCGGCCAAATTCATTGTTCCGGACGATTTCATCGTGCTTGATTGCGATCCAGGTCGGAGACGCATTTTTAAGATATGGGAGGAGCGGCGAGTCCCGGACGTGATATTCGAAGTCACATCCCACAGCTCCCGTCGAATTGATACGGTGAAGAAACCGGTGATCTACGAGCAGATGGGAGTAAAAGAGTATTATTTGTACGATCCAACCTGCGACTATTTGAAACCAGCCCTTCAAGGTTTTCGGATGACCGATGGTAGCCTCAAGCAAATCGCTCCAGTCAACGGAGTTCTCCGATGTGAGACGCTACAGCTAGGTCTTCGGTTAGTTAACGGAGATCTCGAGTTTTTCGATCTTCGTACCGGCGATCCCGCAGTCGACGCAGCCGAATCGGAACGTGAGGCAAAGGAACTCGAACGTGAAGCCAAGGAACTTGAACGAGAGGCCAAGGAACTCGAAAGGAAAGCAAGAGAGCGCGAGCAGGAAGCCCGAGAGCGGGCAGAGGCAAAGAATCGCGAACTGTTGTTGGAGATCGAACAACTCAAAAGACGCCTTGGCGAGGAATAAGGAGTGCTCCAAGCATGCTGTCTTCAATTCGTCCCAAATCTAGCTGGAATTCATTTTTGCTGACTAAAGAGAATTTAGAGCGATGGCTTGAGAATCATAAAGGCCTGACGATTGAGCAATTGCGTTTCGCAGCGATTTCGGAGTCAATCCATTTGCTATCGAGTGAAATGTCGAAAAATGGCGTGGATCAAAAACTTGTTTCAAGGATGGGGATTCTCTCATCGCGACTAGAAACACTTATTTTAGAGGCAGAGGCGAATCTAAAGTAGTTGCACCTGCGTCGTCGGAGGGAGCCACACCGCTAAATTGCTATTCTTAATTGCCTGTCCGCCACAATGACCGAAGACAATTGGTCGCTTCCGGCGAAATGAGTATTCGCCTTGCGATGTTGATACACGCTACAAACGGTTAGAATCCCATTAGCGGTTTGGGGACTGCTGGACTGGGCACTCAAACTTGGGATGGATAATCGATGTCGATGAAGATTGGAATTCGCGCTTGGATTGATTTTGCGTTTCGCAAGATTTTCGGCAAACCAGGAAACGAGATTTGCCTGATCAGTCTGCTCAATGCCGTACTGCAATTGCCGCGTCCGGTCATTTCGGTCGTGTATCTCAACCCGTTCGGATATAAGGACTTCGAGACCGACAAGCTCGTTTGTGTGGATGTGAAAGCGACCGACGATCGGGGGCGGGTTTTTGTGATCGAAGTCCAAATCGTGGTTCAATCGAGTTTCGCGAAGCGAGCTGTCTTTTACGCTTGCGAAGCTTACACCGATCAGCTTAGAGCAGGCCAAGGTTATAGTGACCTCAAAGCGACTTATTCAATCTGTTTGTTGATGAGGAATTTGTGGGATGACAAGCAACTTCATCACCAGTTTCAGTTAGTTGATCGAGAAAGCAAGAAAGTTTTGGAAGAATCGATTGAGATTCACACGGTCGAGTTAGCCAAGTACAATAAGGACCGAAGCGTGGTGCGAGGGGCAAGCGTTCTGGAGCAATGGGCTTATTGGATTAAGAACGCGAGCGAACACACAGTCGAGGAGTTACGCGAGTTACTTCCAGGATTAGAGTTTTTACAGGCGACGGGTGAGTTGAATGCCATTCGAGAAAGTACGGAGGAAAAGCAGATGTACGATGCAAGAGAAAAAGCAAGCTTGGATATTGAATCCAATTTGATCGACGCGCGACAAGAAGGACGACAAGAAGGACGACAAGAAGGACGTCAGGAAGGAGAATCCGTTGGTCGAGTCAAGACTTATCAAGAGTTATTGGGTGATTCAATCGCTTCGGACGATGAATTGACACGAATGACTTCCGAGCAGCTTGCATCTACGATTGCAGACTTGCAAACGAGATTGCGTAAGCGAAACGCGTAGCCTGTAGCAAAAACAAACGATGGAGGTTTGCGGGCCGACGCCACCCAAAAGCGACGATTAGGATACCCTAATGTTGGATGGCGAGAGGATCATCCGTAAGATCGATCGTCTTTCCTTCGTTCTCAAGCGTGATAGAAATCTCATTGTATTGCCATACACCGTTGGTTTTCGTCCCTTGCACGTGAACTTGGCCAGCCCCCTTGGGACCTGAAACAGGAAACGAGATATCCGCTTCACCGTCATTGTTGTTGAGATTGACGTTGCCTTGTACAACAAAACTCGGAGCAACGGGCTCACCCAAAGCCTCTTTCACTTCTTCGTTTGCTTTGGCGCGTTCCAAACCTATTCGATACGGATCGGAGGACTTCAGTGCACTCATTACGCCGACGCCTAGCATCGCGAATCCTCCACAACAAACCAACAGTACGGTCAGGCAGCCGACGGGAATGACAATCCAAGGCCAAATGCGTTTTTTCTTGGCAGGCGGAAAGGACGATGGTTGTGGCTGGTCAAACGTAGGAGGGGTGAAGGACATCGGTGCAACTTTCAGACTGGTTCGAGATCGGTATGAGAATTGGACAGCAGTATACCGAAGTTTGAGTCTAGTTACTAACGCTTGACTCACTTCGAATTGGCGGAACAAGTGTTTCTGGCGATTCCCACGCCCTTCGTAACCTCAGGGACGTGCCACACGGTGCTGGTGCCACACAGTGCTGGTTGATCTCAAGGCTCAATAGAGATCTTCTGGAGTCGCTTCGACCCCCAAATTCAATACTGTTTTAGAATGCGTGGCCTGGCCTCGTTGCGGTTGCGTACCCAAGACGCGATCGCCTGCTAACATTGTCAGACCAAACCAATAGTTCTCGTTTTGAAAGTGATGCAGTCGATGGTTGCGCCACAAGCGTCGATAGTACCAAGTGTGTGGTGTGTACGAAGTATGGATAAGGTAATGAACCCATTCGTAATTCAAAATGAGCAAAAACGTAACCAGGATCCCTGTTAAGACCGCGTGCAGCGGGACAAATCCAAACGAATAACCAAGCGACCAAATCATCGGCACTCCACCCATGAATAGCACCACAAAATAGGTTGTCGTTAGACCATATTTTGGATCCCAAGGGTTCCGATGATGTGCGCGATGCGTTTTGGTGATGACCAGCTCCACTTTGCGTTTGCCAAAATGAAAGGCAGGCAAATGCTCAAGCCAAGCGTGAATGAGCCATTCCTGAAATGGCCAAAATGCAAGGACTCCAAGGACGACCCAAAGATCAGCCCATGAGAATTCAAAAACCAAACTGCGAACTACCAGAGTAACCAGGCAAGCGGCAGCCAAAACTCGCGGTCCGCCGTGAGAAAACATGCCTCGCGCGGCACTTACCAAACTGACTTGTGGTCCGAATCCAGGCTTTTTATCCTTGGCCGGCAACGCTTCTTCCTCGGTCCAGGTGTACGTCCGAACCCAAAAAAACAGCGCCATCAAAACTGCAAAATAACCAAGGTACTCCAGTGCCAGCAACGCCATAAGCGATCTTCGTTTATCAAGAAAAGGTTTGTATTGCTAATCCCGCCCCCCCGGTGGGCAGGATTGCTTCCCCCCGAAAGGAGTTTTAGGCTTCTGCGGTCGTTTGTGCAATGTGTTTGCAAGAGATTGGCGGAATTGGATAGAATTCGTTTCCGTTTGGTTTAGATGGCTAAAGTGTGCCACGGTGGGTCCCTAACGCGATTCAACCGTCCCAAGCCAGGACGAAATATCTATCTTGACGCAGCAGCCCCACGGTTCGTGACAGAAGTCACGGATTGCGCCATGAATATCTGAGGAAAACGACTATCATGTAAAGTCCACGCACGCAGCCATCGATCGCGATCAACAAATCGGACTTCCAGTGTCCGCGACCCAAAAATGACCAATGATACCGCCGCACCAGTCGAGAAGACTGAAAAACTATCCATCCTCGAGCAGACAGAGCATTCTCTCATTCGATGGTTCGTCGATCGCGATCTGCCGAAGTATCGCGCAAAACAAGTGCTAAGCGCGATCTACCAGCGCCGAGTCGACAGTTTTTTGGATATGACCGAATTGCCAAAGGATCTTCGGGCCAAACTGGATGAACACTTTTGCATTTTCAAGTCAAAGACCGCGGAGTCGCAGCAGTCCGAGGATGGCACCGAAAAGCTGTTGCTGGAATTGCCAGATGGCGGCCGCATTGAATGCGTTCTACTACGCGATGGACCGCGAAGATCGGTTTGCTTGAGCAGTCAAGTCGGATGCGCCATGGGGTGTGTGTTTTGTGCGAGCGGCCTCGATGGAGTTGACCGCAACTTGACACGCGGCGAGATCCTGGAACAAGCGTTGAAGCTGCAACGATTGCTCGAACCCGAGGAACGGCTCAGTCACATTGTGATGATGGGCATGGGCGAGCCGCTAGCCAATTTGCGAAATGTGCTCGAGGCGCTAGACGTTGCTCGTGATAGTGAATACGGACTTGGTATCAGCCCACGGCGCATCACGATCAGCACCGTTGGACTGCCCCCCGCGATCGACAAACTTGCGGAGGCACATTCTCCTTTTCAACTGGCGATCAGCCTACATGCCCCCAATGATGAGCTGCGCACTAGGCTGGTCCCTGTAAACAAAAACATCGGAATCGAAGCCATCATGGCTGCGTCGGAACGGTACTTCGCGGTCACCAGTCGTCGCTTGACTTTCGAATATGTTTTGCTCAAAGATCTCAACGATTCGCCTCAATGCGCCGAACAACTGGTGAAACTGTTGAGGCGACGCACGGCTATGCTAAACGTCATCCCCTACAACCCAGTACCTGGCTTGCCCTACGAGACGCCAACTTCCGAATCGATTCTTGAATTCCGTCGCATCTTGATGGAGGGTGGTATCAACGTCATGTTCCGCCAACGCAAGGGGAATGATATTCAAGCAGCCTGCGGCCAACTGCGTCGACTTCGGGAGCGTGAGCCTCAAATCGTTACTCTCAACGGAAACGCCTGATAGGTCGCAGCCTGTCCGCATAATTGAACATGCTAAAAACCATGACTGGCTCGGTCGTGTAGTTCTCGCGGGTAGGAGGGGTGTTACCAAGTTACCAAACGCCTTTGAAAAGTTGCGACGCAGCCTCACTGCTTTGAGGAGGTAACATAGATAGTAGACGAGCAACAACCGAGTTATTGAACTGCGAAAGTTGCATCGCCAATTGCGAGTCCTTTTCTTCTATTGAAGTTTGAATCTCTTTCCAAATGCCCTTTTCTGTAAATCCTAGGTATTTGCGAAAATCTTCCCTCGAGAGTTCGCGTTTCGGATCAGCCAAGAAAAAATGGTTGCCTACCCATTGTTGCAACTGCTTAATCTGTTGTTCTGACAAGACAGCTAACAGTTCTGCATATTCCTTCTTTCTGATTAGGGCCATCTCTTCTTTTATCGATTTCCCGATTAAATCAAAAATTCTCAAATCAGCAGCATCGTCTATAGATTTGACGCGGTTCAATTGATCCGGCGACAATCTCAGACGTTGGTGTAGAGTAGGATTTCTGCACAAATTTATCACCATTTCAGTGGAATTAAATGCGTGGCAAACCAATTCTAATGGACCTTCTTGTTCGGCCGCCTGTACGTACTTGCCAAGGAGCTCGCTACCTGCATATCTTGTAAACAAAATTTGTGCTTGAACTGGAAAATCTTCGACGATGGCTTTCGCGCGCTCGATGCGGAAAGCGTTTCGACGTTCCTCATAGCCATTACGACCTTCTTCCATCGAAACGCTTTCCAGCTTCATTTTATCTTTCAGTGACTTTATTGTAGTCGCGTCCCATTCCAGGTATTCATGAACCTTTGAATTTAGAAACGCTCTTTCAGGAGTAAAAAACATTCTTCTAATACCCAAAACTCGAACTCTGCTAGGCTCAAACTCCGGCACCGCTATTTGCAGTCGGTCCAAGAGCAGGCTGTCCAACTGAGCAATTGAAGCTGCGGGAACCTCCGTACGTGAACGAGAGAAATTACGAATTTGTGATCCAATCCCTGCATTGCGTTCATCCTTTAGAAACTCGCGCATCTTTGAACTAGTGTCATCTGAAATTTGAAGGGAATTACGCAACTCTTCGTTACCAGCGACCTCGCTTACCAAACTGAACCAGTCAAAGTACTCGAGGCTCGTCGAATTCTGTTGTAACGGACCCGTAAAACCAAAGAAAGCTAGTAACGTAACCGATATAATTTTTCTTATACTCATAGGGAGGGCCACATCCACCTCATTTCGGAGTCGGACCATGGTTGGGGGAATTCCAGGTTTGGATTATACGGCGCTCCAATGGCAATATTGTTATGATTTGTAACGAAAATCTGATCCATTCACCGGACTAACCTCTGGGATTCAGCACACTTCAAGGCGTCTTTTTATCGACGTCCACAGTGTAGCAGATTGACTCGCATTAAAAAACGTCTGGCATCGAGTACGATAAGGAGCATTCGATCAATAACTTTCCGATTTTCCCGTAGCGGAAGTCGCCGAGACTTTCGGAATGAGCGGGCGCCGAAACTCTTGGCGAGTTTCGCTACGACACTAGCGTTAGGCTAACTCTTGACTCCGAGCGAATTGAGCCAAAACATCAGCAACACAACCAAAACACCTTGGGCCGATTTGCGTTTGGACGACTCAGGCTTGAGTGCGTTAGATCGTCTGCTGAACGCTGCGTCGGATCAGGATCTAAGGGACAGCCTAATAGCGCAACTCGTTCCGTTGCTGACGCGATTCCCAGACTTGCGGCGTGGGCTGGACCCGTTGCATCGATTCGTCGAAAATACTCGGAATCCGATGAGCTTTTTAGTCTTTCTGGATCGAGATCGAGATGCGCTCCCGTCCTTGCTTCAGATACTGTCGATCGAGTCGACAGCAGTAGAGTGGCTGGTTTCCGATCCTGATAGTTTTGATTGGCTGCGGCTGAGTGCCGGCCAGTCTGTCGATCCGGAACATCTCAAAGACATCCTCATCAGCGAAATCAAAAACCTGGATGAGGAGGAGCAGATCCTTGCGAGCATGAATCGGTTTCGCAGGCGCGAGACGTTGCGGGTCATTTGTTCCTTTTGCCTACACGACATGCCAGCAAGTTCCGTTACTCAGCAATTGTCATGGATCGCTGACGCTGGAATTGCAGCCGCCTTGTTCGCAGCCAATGCAGAAAGGAAAACAGATCGTCGACCGCGCTCTCAAAATCCTGGACCAGTCATCGATTTATCCAATTTTTTATGCGCGATGGGGCTAGGATCGTTAGGTGGCCAAGAGCTTGAGTTCGATGGTCCGCTTGAAATGGTAATCCTAACGGATAGTGAGCTGTTCCCAGAGGAGGCGCGAGAGTCCTTTTTTGAGGATGAATTGCAACGCATGGCGCTGCGGGCGATAGCCATACTAACACATCCAGAAGGGTTGGGGTATTCCGTTGCCTTTCCTTACCATCCCGAGGGGACCAGCTTAGGCCAAGTTCACTTGCACGACTATCGGCGATGGATTCGGGACATTGAGAACAATGGTAGAACTTGGCAAAGGCTGAGGCTGCTCAAGACTCGGTATCTGGCGGGAAATCCTGTGTTAGCATTGCGGTTCCTGCAAGAGTTTCCGACATTGGTGTATCGTCGCTATTTGACGCGAGCCGATATCGCTGGCATCGGTGCTCTCAAACGCAAGATGGATCGCGAGGGCAAGTCGCTTGAATTGGCCCAGCCGAATCAGCCCGCGTGGTCGGTTGAGTTGCTGCACGGATGGAAACGTGAAATTGAGTTTCTGACACAATTCTTGCAACTCATCAACGGAGGTGAGTTACCTGAGATTAGACTCGCTAACACGATTCAAGCCATTGATTCCTTGTCGCAGTCCAGTTGCTTGACCGAGCAAGAGCGATCGATATTGGTGACCGCCTACAATCGGTTCTCGCAGACTATTATTTCCAACCAGTTGCGAGATCCAATTTCAACAAAAACCTTCCTGCAACGTGAGACAGTGGAGTCAAACGACCAACTGGATGCGGAGTTGGCCGACTCATGGAGCAAAGTCAAGCAAATTCGCAACCACTTGCGAGGGGAAGTCTTTGCAGATGAAAACCAAGCCTCGGAAGAAATCGATCTCATCCTCGATCCGAATCCAAAGCCGGAATGGATTGACGCTCTTTTGGCCAAGTACGGCTTCAAACGCTTCAACGCGGCCTATCGTTTTTTGATGGAGCTTTCTCGCGAAGAAGTTTCCATGCTTTCAACCCGTCGATGTCGCCATTTTTTATCGAGCATCGCAACGCAGCTACTCACGAAAATCAGCCAAACGCCCGATCCTGACTTAACCCTCGAAAATCTCGCCGTCAGTTGCAGGTCGTTGGGTGGCAAGGGAGTATTGTGGGAGTTGTTTAGCGTGCATGAGCCTTCGCTCGATCTCTATGTTCGCCTGTGCGGTGCAAGTCCTTATTTAATCGGAATCCTAACCAGCAATCCGGGGATGATCGACGAGTTGCTAGACTCTCTGATGCTCAACCGATTGCCGACGGAACAGCAAATGGGATTGATGCTCCACGAGTTGTGTCGAGGAGCGGAAGAGATTGAGCCCATCATCCATTCCTTTAAGAATGCTCGGCACCTGAATGTAGGCGTGCGAGATATCCTCGGCAAGGAAAGCATTACCGATACCCATCGTGCATTGGCAGACATTGCCGATGTGTGTTTGCATCAATCGGTCGATTGGCAGTATGGTCGGCTGGTGAAGCGATTCGGGGTCCCGACTTTCAACGATGGACAAGTTTGTCGATTTGGAGTGGTAGCTCTCGGCAAGCTGGGAGCACGCGAACCCAATTATCATAGCGATATTACGTTGTTGTTTTTGTACGATTCCGAAGGAACGACCCGTGCGATAGGTTCTGGTCGCCATCATGAACCGATATCGTCCGGATATTTTTTTCACCAGCTCGCGCAAAAAGTCGCCCAGGCAGCCAATCGCGTTTGGCGAAGCGGTCGACTTTACGAGACCAAGAACTGGATGGTCTCGCCACATCGAAATACTTCGCTCGCGTGGAGGCTCGATGAATTCCGCCATTTTTTCGTCGAGACGGACGATCTAGCGTTACAACGACAAGAGCTGTGCAATGCTCGCTGTATTTTAGGTGAACCTTCGTTTCATCGATTGATCAACGTAGCCATCGAAGAAATCGTTCGAGTGCGTTCCTGGACAGATGAAGACAATGAGCTTGCCATGTCCACACGCAAGAATCTGGAAACCACGGCAAACGTACACAATATTAAGCGAGGTGTCGGTGGGACCATGGACGTGGAATATATCGCTCAGCTTTTGATGCTCCGCAACGTCGCGCCCCATCCCGAGATATTTGTTGCAGGTACACTCGAGGCCATTGAGCGACTTCGAGTCGTTGGCATAGTTGAGCCGAAGGATGCAGACGCCATGAAAGAAGGCTACAATTTTTTAAGAGGGGTCGAATCTGGGTTGCGATTGATGAACACGCAAGCACGGCATGACCTACCAACCTCCGAGAGCGAATTGTCGCGATTGGCTTACGTTTTGAACTTGAAAAGTGGTGAGGAACTGGTGCGCCAGTGCGAGCAATTCCGTCAATCGCACCGTCGGCTCTATGAAAAGTACTTGGTACCCCATCCGTTCGGGGCTTGACCCCGACGGATGCGTTTTGGCGTACTACATTGGGCGTCCAAACACCCGTTGCCCTCGGCTTTGC
>JAYTVM010000224.1:0-1807 GCA_043743995.1 Pirellula sp.
TTCGATCCATACTGGTGATGCACTCGGCGAAAAGCCTGATTTTGCTAGCAACGAGTGGGCTGTCGTGGTCGATCCTAGCCAGCCTCTCTATCCGAAGCGGCTATCAGTCGTCTCGGTGTCGCGTGGCCCCCAACACTCGGCGCATGCGTTTCTTCGACTGGGTGATGGGGCCGTCGTAAGGGTCCCCTTGCGCTCAACTTCGCTTTCGACGTTGGTCAATCACACTCCCCAAGCCAAACTGTCTGCGGCTGTTGCCAAAGAATTTTGTGATCTTGTGATGGAGTACAAATCGTGTCTCAACCAATCGACGTCAAAACAGTAAACGTCTGGCAGTCCCTCGATAAACATTCACGACAGGAAGTCGTGAAGGAACTGCAGCTTGTGATCAAGGAGATCATTGATGAACACTTCCGAATTAGTCCAGCCTCGTCATCTGGCAAAGAAAGCCAAGATCTACATTCGCCAGTCCAGCCCCAATCAAGTCTTGCACAATCTCGAGAGCCAAAAGCTACAGTACGCGTTGCGTGATCGTGCCCGGGGACTGGGATGGCACGACGACGATATCGACATCATTGACATGGATCTCGGTCAGAGTGGAGCCGACATCGCGTTTCGCGCCGGTTATCAGAACTTGGTATCCGAAATCGCATTGGGTAACGTCGGCATGATTCTCGCAATCGAAGCGACACGACTAGGACGCAACTGCACGCATTGGTATCAGTTATTAGATCTCTGTGGGCACCATGATTGCTTGATTGCTGATCGCGATGGTGTCTACGATCCGGTCTCGATCAATGGTCGTTTGTTGCTCGGACTCAAAGGTCAAATTTCAGAATTGGAACTACATACGATCCGCGCTCGCATGACAAGTGGACTGCTTAACAAAGCTCAGCGTGGTGAGCTTGCACTACGTTTGCCGACTGGTCTGCAAAGACTCGAGTCGGGGATCGTGATCAAAGACCCGAACCTGGGAGTTCAATCTCGCATTGAACTGATCTTCTCGACGCTGTTAAAGCGCAAGACACTGGGCCAAACGGTCAAATGGTTTCACGAGCAAGACCTGCTGATCCCTCGGGCGAATGTTCACGGTGTTGTAAGTTGGAAGCCTGCCACTCGCGACATGCTCGCCAGTACGGTTCACAATCCAGCGTATGCCGGTGCAGCCGTTTACGGGCGTACACGCTTTAAAAGGTCGGAAAAGACGGGAAGAAAAGCCCCTGTTGCAGTCCCCGACGACCAATGGCGATACTGCGTCCATGATAAATTTCCACACTACATTAATTGGGAAACGCACCTGCAGATCCAAGCCATGCTGAGTGATAACCAAGCTGAATATTCTCGCAAGCGATCTCGTGGAATTCCACGTCAAGGCACCGCGCTGCTGCAGGGAATCGTGTATTGCTCGGAGTGCGGGCACAAGATGGCCGTGCATTTTAAGACATCCGGCAACAATGTACCGGGACAATACGTTTGCTCTCATCGCAGACAACGTACTGGTGGTTCACTGTGTCAATCGATCTCGGCGGCAGCGGTCGACAAACAGGTCGTCGCTTGGTTCTTTGAAGCCCTCAGTCCGAGCGAAATCAATGTCGCGCAAGACATCTTGAAACAATGCGACCAAGAACGTGCAACCGTCTTGTTGGCGAAGACTCAGCAGGTTCAGCGCCTTCGCTATGAAGCTCAGCTTGCCGAACGTCAATTCATGAAATCCGATCCAGACAATCGCTTGGTGACCAGTGAATTGGAACGACGCTGGGAAGTGAGTCTTCGTGAACTCAAGTCGGCGGAAGAAGCGTTAACTCAAGAA
>JAYTVM010000225.1:0-5778 GCA_043743995.1 Pirellula sp.
CACTCGCGAATCGACCCGTTCCCCTCGGCTTTGTCCGCCAGAGGCGGGCAAAGCCGAGGGGAACGGGGGTTCGGACGCCCAATTGTTTGTAGTACGCCAAAACGCATCCGTCGGGGGCAAGCCCCGAACGGATGGGCTAGCGATATTTTCTAACTCTATTGTTGTTCGGAACAAAAAAGACTCGAAGGAAATCAGAAAGAAATATCGAAACTGCTATTTGTCGCACAGCCCAGGCTCTGCCTGCCGGGAAGCGACTTGAACGACTACGGACGGCAGGCAGAGCCTCAAACCAGAGCGTTCCCAGGCAGCCTGGGAACGAGTATTTTGGTGCATCTACCGAAGCACACATGTAGTGGCGATCACTGAGAAGTGTCCTCATTTTACCTGATGGGAGTTCGCGATGATGCCAGCCAAGTATCCGGCCTTGAAACCTGCGTCGATGTTTACGACTGCAACGTTTGATGCGCAACTGTTTAACATCCCCAGAAGGGCCGCCAAACCGGCGAAGTTTGCACCGTAACCGACGCTGGTAGGTACTGCGATGACAGGACATCGAACATGGCCAGCCAAGACACTCGGCAATGCTCCTTCCATTCCCGCTACGCATACGATCGCATCCATCGACTGCAGGATCGGCACTTGCGACATCAGTCGATACGGACCGGCGACACCAATATCCTGGATGAGTTTGGCTGGGACCCCCATCCAAGCGAGTGTTTCAAGTGCTTCTATCGCAATGGATTCGTCGGTGGTTCCGGCGCTGACTACAGCCACGCTCCCTTGCTTTCTGTTTTCCCGAAGTACCATTGCTTCGGGGGCAATAGGCATGGTTTGGCGGCCAATTCGAAGGGTTCGCCCTATGTGATTCCATCGAGTCAACGTAAACATCTCTGTTAGGAAGCGAGTTTGTTCCGGGGTTACACGCGTGACGAGCACTTCGTCATTGTCTTTGAGTAATGCCTCAGCAACCGAGCGAATTGCATCAGGAGATTTTCCAGATCCGTAAATGACCTCGGGGTAACCACAGCGACGTTTTCGATCCAGGTCGGGAGTTACTGAACCTTGCGAATGAACGGCAGCTTCGAGGATTCGCTGCCCCAACTCGATTGCCGTGAGGCCGCCGGCTTGAAACGCGGAGAAGATGCGTTGTATTTCGTCGTTTTCGGTAGACATAAATAATTGATACTTGATTATGGAACAAGATTGGAAAACAGAAAAACACCTATCCCTGACAACTGACAACGAACAACTGACAACTGTTTATGCTTCAAGCGATTGGGGCTCGCGGTTTAAGATCAAGTCGAGGAGTCGACCAATCGCTTCGGCAGACTGCTCGCGAGGCATAGACGAAAGATCGCGCCGACTATGAAGAACCTGCTCAGGAGTGAGAGGTAGGTGAACGAAACCGATCAAGCACGACCTACGGTGCACTTCATGCCAATGATGCGTTAGGTACATGGCTGCATTGCAAAGGTAGGTGCCTGCGTGAAACGATACGGAACAAGGGATTCCGCCGGATCGCAAATCCAGATTCCACTGATCCAGGGGAAACTTGGTCCGGTAGGCAACTGGGCCGTTCGGTACAAGAGGGCCGAAAAAATCTCCCGCCGCCTCTGTCATTCCTGCCACATTGACAGCAATCGCCTCCATTTGAACTCGGCTAATACCAGGGGCCTGCCCAAGGTGAAGAACTGCGTCAAATCCGAGCGCAAGATCCTTTTCTAAACGGGACTGCAATTGCGTCAAATCCACTGGGTATCGACGAGTCGTGACCCCTTTTGGGAGGCCGCGATGGTGCAAAAATGTGACCAAGGCTTCCCAGCTGGAATTCTGGTCCCAAGTGTCGTAGGGTTCGAAGGCCGTTAACAAAACTCGCAATTCTGTCCTCTGAGTGGAAAGTCTAAAATAGGTCTGGAACGCTATTTATACCTCTTTTGTAATCGAAAAATGCATTTCCGCACGTGCGAACCGTGCGAACAAGCCTGGAATTGACTACGCCGTTGGGATAAAGTGAGAGGAGACCCCAACTCATGGCTACTTTAATAAGGCGAATCGGATGCTTCCATTGAAAAATACCCTGTGTAAATTTGCTGCGGTTATGGCCGTTTCCTATGCAATTCAGGCTCAGTTCGCGTTTTGCGAGGACTTGATCCCTGATAAAAACCTCGAAGCGGCTGTACGCCGCGAAGTTTTCGAGAAACGCTACAACACCGAGCCACTTACGGCAGACGATGTCAAAAATATCTCGCAGGTGGTCGGCAAAGGTAAGGGGATTAAAAGCCTGGAAGGTCTGCAAAACTGCAAGTCATTAATGAAGATCGATCTTGAGAAAAACGAGATTGTCGACTTGAATCCGATCAAAGATCTCAAGTTGCTTCAATCCATCGATCTGTCTTCCAACAAAATTGAGTCGCTAGAACCGATTACTCAACTGATTCAGTCGCAGTATCTGCAACTTTCCAAGAATGCCATTGCCGATTTGACGCCTCTGCGAGAAATGAAAAATCTTCGTTCGCTCTATATTGCAGACAATAAAATCAAATCGGTTGAGCCTGTGTCGGGCTTGAAGAAGATGTGGACACTCGACATAGCAGGAAATCCGCTCGAGGACACTGCTCCAATCGGTCAATTAAAAGGCCTTGATTCGATCAATCTGAAAGGCTGCGGAGTAAAGAGTATTGAGTTTATTCGAACTTTGAATCCTAACTTCTTAATGCTCAATGGCAATCCAATCACTGACTTTGGCCCGCTTGCCGACGCATGTGAAGCGGACGCGAAGTCGGAGCGTCGATTTGCTCCGTTCCTTCGATTGTATTTGGATGACGCAACGCTGAAAGAAGCATCGCAAGCCACCGCAATCGAAAGGCTGAAGACGGCCGGCGTAAGAATCAATCCCAAGTAGGTCCTCAACGTGGCGGGAATTGTCCTCAATTCCCGTGTCAGTGCAACCAGCGAAGGAATGGTGGACAATTCCTTCCACTTTGGAACGCATCTTGGAAAACCAAGGTCACAGATTAAGACGATCTCCGAACAAAGCGAATTTAGCAATTCAAAAGAACTCTACAACGCCATCGGCTACGCCGGTTAAACAAGATGAACACAACAACTTTAGCCAAATTGTATTTCGTTTCCGTATTTGCCTGTTGGATGTACAGCAAGGTCCACTCGCAATCGGACGATTCGCCGCTAGTACTTCGCCCCCGTACAGACGCGAATGCTGCGAGAGATCTACAACAGTTGCGAGATGAACTGAACAGAGCAAGCGATTCTAAAGGAGCGGTCAATCCATTAGGCAACTTCCTCCAACGTAACGCTGAACCGGCGAAATCGGCACGGCTTGAAATCGGTCCCAACGTGCCCGACAAGGAGGCACAACAAAAGCCGACTCTCGATCCGAAGTCGAACAAACTGAAGCTATCACCTGCGACTTCAATTGCAAAATCGGCCAAAGGAATTGTGATGTTGGCGGGACCTCGCATCACCATCATTCAACAAGCGAGTCCTCAAACAAGGAACTCCGTTGTAGATGGTTTTCGACCTGTACGTTTTGTATCGGACCTGGAAGCAAGCGTTAGACCATCGCTTCCAGGTCCAGTCGCTTTTGCTTCGGCAAATATTCCAATTGTGATGCAGCCCAACGGTTACATTGCAAACTATCAAGAAATACCTCCGACTATCGTGACCCCAGGTTTCTCGGACACAAGCAACATTCCTCCAAATTCGTTTGGCAATTCGGCGATTTCCCCGAACAATTTTCCTCCAATTCTTCCAGGGGCCCCGTATCAACCGCCTCCAAATTTTGGAGGGCCTCCACCAGTTTATTCCAGTCCCATTCCGAGCAATGGTCCAGGGTATAGTGCTCCGTTAAACTCGACTGGAAACCCTGGGGCTTTGAATACTCAACCTGCTCCGATCCTGCCTCAAACCTACAATCCGATCGCTCCACTAGGCCCAGGTTTCAGCGGTAGTGCTCCAATGCGAAGCCCCAGTGACGGCGTTATGCCAAGTTACCCTCGGTCTGCTCCAGTCGTAAATAGCGCACCCTTCGTAAGCTCACCGCCCTGCCAGTTCGACGCAAGATACATGGTGTCGCAGAACGTTTATCGCCAATCGGTAGATCCATGCGCTCAGCCAATGCGAGGGGGGAACGCATATGCTCCGTCCCCTTATGCGACTCAGCCAGGGGGCTCACCGTTTACTTATGTCCCTCCGACGGGAATGGCTTATAACAACAACGGCTACAATTCTGGATTCCGATCGCTGATCGGTTTTGGGCAGTCGCTTAACAATGCTTACTTGGGCCGCGGTATTATTGGCCAACCTACGGCGTACGTTGATGGCCAACCTTTTCGCAACTTCCTTCGCTATATCTTCCCGTAACTAGGCACGACCCATTTGGCTCCTCGCCCTCGTTTCTATCTGGACCACGCAGCAACGTCATGGCCCAAGCCTCCCGGATCGCTCGAGGCCTGCATCGAATTTCAAACAACCAGCGGTGCTGCAGCAGGACGGGGAGTGTATCGGTCCGCTGAAGCTTCAAGCGAACTAATTCGAACTACCCGACAATCCACGGCAAAACTAATTGGTGCCCCCAGCCCATCCGACATAGCGTTTTGCTGTAATGGCACTCAAGCTCTTAATGCAGCAATTCTGGGATTGCTGCAATCGCCGAACATGAGAGGCTGTCATGTCGTTACAACCATGACCGAGCACAATAGCGTATTGCGTCCTCTGCATTTGGCAACTCATTCATGCGGCATCACATGGACGGCAGTTCCCTGCGACGAATTTGGTTGGGTCGATCCGAATCAAATACAAATCGCGATGAATGAAAAAACGCGGCTTGTGATTGTGAACCATGTTTCGAATGTTACAGGAACCGTTCAAGACATTAGCTCAATGGCCGCGATAGCTAAAGGGCATGGTTCAATCTTTTTGCTCGATGCGGCACAGTCCCTGGGTTACCTTCCGATCGATGTTGTTACTGAGGGACTCGACATCGTCGCGGCTCCCGGCCACAAAGGAGCTGGCGGAATGCTTGGAACTGGCATCCTGTACGTTCGACGTGAGCTTCAAAAACAAATGGAGCCAGTCTGGATTGGAGGAACTGGATCTCAAAGTGATTCGATCGAAGGCCCCTTTGATTGGCTCTCCGCTGTCGAATCGGGAAACAGTAATCTACCCGGTATCGCGTCGTTGAAAGCAGGTCTCGATTGGCTTGAAAAACGGGACCGAAGCAATAACTTCAAGGTCTGGGCCAATAGGATCATTGATGCAATATTCGAAACGTCCAACTTGCAATTGATCGGTCCAGTTCCCAGCGATTCGAAACGGAATCGGTTGCCTGTCATTAGTTTGACCAGCGAAACGTCATCCTGTCACGAAATGGCGATGTTATTGGACTCGGCCTGCGGAGTCGAAGCGAGGTCAGGGTTCCATTGCGCGGGCTTGATCCATGCTTGCTTGGGAACAAAGAAAAAAGGCGGGACGTTGCGGCTAAGTCTTGGGCATAGTAGCACAATCGAGGATGTCGAAGCTGCTATTGCAGGTATTCAGATTTTGGGGACGATGTAGGGAGTCCGTCATCCGGTGGTGTCGCTGCGCTCAACCACCGGCTAATGGCTTGGACCCTTCCAGGGTCGATCACACACAACCATCCCAAAGGGTTCACACACTACATAACTTGTTTAACCGCGTGCCCATCGGGCCGCGTTTTCCTCGCGAAAGCGCGGGGCGATGCCCACGCGGTTAAACGAAGAAACTTATGCATGGGTGCTT
>JAYTVM010000226.1:0-1777 GCA_043743995.1 Pirellula sp.
TCGCCTCTACCCAGAGTTCCTCCGTCTCGACACCAACCAAACCGCGCCCAAACCAACCACCACCTTCAACTAGTAAACTCAAAGTGGACGGACCACTAGCCACTAGCCACTAGCCACTCAAAAAATGCTTTCCCATGAAACCTTAGAATCTTATCGCCGCATGACGGCAGGCGAGCGACTGCGGTTGACCTTGCAGCTACAGGGGCAGTCTGAAAAATACCTGTTGGTTGGAGGCAAGGACATCGTTCGTCGCAAATTTGAATTATTGCATCGCGAAAACGACGCGCGCAATATGAATATGTTGACAGCCATTGCGCGAACCAGGCTTTCTTAGTCATCGGCTGCAATGAGTAAGCTGGAAGAGGTCCTTAAGCAATTGGTCACTTGTTTCGATTCGCTTAAAATTCCCTATGTCGTGATGGGTGGTTTGGCGGTTCGAGTGCATGCACTGCCGCGGCCGACGAACGACGTCGATTTCACGATACTGCTGGCTCGGGAACGATTGCCAGAATTGTTTGACGCAGTCGAGAAAATTGGATTGACGGTTCCAGAAACGTACAAGAGTGGATGGGTTGACGAAGTCGCAGGAATGCCGATCGTCAAAATTCGGCACTATTTCGAAGCGGGGCTGGGAGTTGACGTCGACGTTTTCCTTGCAGAAAGCGAATATCAAAGAATTCTGATCGAGCGACGCCAGCCTTTGGAAGTCGATGGTTTTTCCTGTTGGTTGGTGACTCCAGAAGACCTTTTGTTGTTGAAGTTGATTGCCGGTCGCCCACGCGATCTGGTTGATATTCAGGACATCTTATTCACGCAAGGACAGTTGGACGAAGCGTACATGCGAACGTGGGCCGACCGTCTCGGCATCACCGACCGCCTCGAATCCATCCTAAATTCGTAAGTCGCCACTAGCAACTAGCAACTAGCCACTAGCCACTAGCAACTAGCAACTAGCAACTTCTAAAAATGTCCCCCCCTGATCCCGTCATTGAAGCCTACAAAGCCGACGTCGATCGAACGCTGTTACGAGAAAATTTGAAGTTGACTCCGCAGCAGCGATTCGACAAATTCAGCGGTGTGATGCGAAACTTAATGAGTCTCCGAGAGGCCGGGCAGCGAGCCCGTCAGCAGCGAACGACTCAGCTGTCCGCCAATGAATCGACGTCAATAGGCTCTTCATCCCAATGATGACGCCAGGCAACTTCGAGAAATTCCTACCCCGACTATCGTCTTGTGGCGTGAAATATATTTTGATTGGCGGCGGAGCAGCGATCGCTCACGGATTGGCTCGAGCGACCTATGACGTGGATATCATTTACGAACGCAGTCCCGAAAATCTTGCCGCGTTGGTCGAAGCGATGCGAGATCTCAACCCTTACTACCGAGGCGCTCCGCCAGGGCTCCCATTCACTTTCGACGTTCGGACGCTCGATTCAGGCCTCAATTTCACGTTGACGAGCGACTGGGGAGACATTGATTTGCTGGGTGAAGTTGCGGGGGACGGTTCTTATGGAACCCTCATCAAGCATATCGACACGATGGAACTTTTCGGTCATCAAATTGCTGTGGTCACCCTGCCAAAACTCATTGCACTCAAGCGAGCCGCGGGTCGCCCGAAGGACTTCGAGTCGATTGCAGAACTCGAAGCTCTCGAAGAAGAAAGCCCCTAGCAACTAGCCACTAGTGGTCCGTCCACTTTGAGTTTACTAGTTGAAGGTGGTGGTTGGTTTGGGCGCGGTTTGGTTGGTGTCGAGACGGAGGAACTCTGGGTAGAGGC
>JAYTVM010000227.1:0-5671 GCA_043743995.1 Pirellula sp.
CGCTGCTTCGAACCCATCATTAAACTTCACGCGATAAGAATGAGTTCTATCGATTGGCGACCGAACGATGACACCAACGGAGCCTGCCGGATGTGCAACACGCTTATTTACGTGGTAAGTATCCTTTTGAACAACAACTTGAGTGCCGATAGAATAGATCAACGGTTCCGTCACGATGCCTTGTACTCCGTTTAAATAACAGAAATGCTTTTGCTGTTCTCGTACAACTCGACGAGTTTGTATGGATGGGCAAGGTCGTCGTTACTATAAACGATGACGTAAGGCAGACGCTCTATGGCACGTTTCAAGTTCGCTTGAGTTCGCTCAAATCTTGCTCGGAGTTTTTCATCGGAAACATCGTGACCGCCTTGGCTCACCCGCATGGCGACGCGCTTTAGCGATTCTTCGGGACTATTGATCTGGATGAAGATGAGAACGACGGTATACCCAAGATCTGCGTATGTTGCGAGCTGGTCGACTTTTTCACCAACAGGATCTGATAGCACCGTCTCGAATATGAAGCTCTCATGTTGTGCGACGAGTGCCGAACGCAAGGACGAGGCCAACTCGGCTGCTTCGTAAACGCCTACATTCAGTGATGCCGACAGCACATCCGCGTTAATGAAGCGAAGTCCAGAGTCTGCTAAAAAGCTTTCATAGAAAGTCGACTTTCCCGCACCGTTCGAACCAGCCAATGCAATGACGATTGGACGTTTGTCGAGAAACTGAAGCGGCAGGCTCAACGGTCAACCTCGACCGCTTTGAACTCGCGACCAACCAAGTGACCCACTGTTTCTATCCCGTCTTCCTCGATGCGGCAGATCAAGTCTGGATAGCCAGGCACCGGCTTGTAATGTGGATAGGGACGCTTGTTTAAAGTAGCCTCAAGCCGTTTGCGGCCTTTGGCCGTTTCGACTTCCGATAGGAGTTGCGATAGTGGTCGCTCTCCTCCGGCCATCTGCAGCGAAAGAGCCCGATCACCACGAAGCAGCGGCTCGATCGATTTTCCGAGCCCTGCCCAGAATTCGATCTGGCCGGCGATACTTCGCTGGGAGAACGGCACGACCGCCCTCGCATCGTCGACTAGTTCGTCCGAAAGTTTGACTGGTTGACCCATGATGAACTCCTTAGATGCAATGGTAGCATTTTGCTACCCGAAAATCCAGTCTTTAATGCATTTTTTGCGTGTAGAGTTGGTTTCTGGAGTCGGGAGATGTACACAGGCGAGAGACCGGAGGGATGAGGCCGGAGTGAATGCGTTTTCCTCCAGCCTCCAGTCTCACGCCTCCAGTCTGTCCAAAACGGAGAAGCAATGGCACTCAACATCACAAAAGAGGTCGCAACCATGGAGCGACTTTCGGTCGGCGCTCTATGCGAACGCTACCGCGAGGTCTTCGGCGAAGACACCAAAGCTCGCAACAAACAATGGCTCATCAAACGCATCGCGTGGAAGCTACAAGCCAACGACGAAGGGGATATTTCAGATCGGGCTCGAAGGATTGCAATGGAGATCGCCCAGTCGACGGACATACGAACCTCGGCTCCAAAGATTCGAACTCGTCCAATCGAAGTGACCTTCCAAACAGCCACAACGATCATCACACCAACGGCGGATAGCAGACTTCCAGTCGCCGGAACGGTGCTGATGAAAAAATACAAAGGCCGCAGCATCCAGGTGCGCGTGCTACCCAACACGTTCGAGTACGAAGGCGAACAATACGCCTCGCTCACAGCAATAGCACGCATCGTCACGGGACAAAAGAACATCAACGGATTCCAATTCTTCAAGCTTGGTAAAGCGGAGGCCGCATCATGAAGACAACGACCAATTTACGAACGCTCAACTGTGCTATCTACACTCGTAAGTCCACAGAAGAAGGGCTCGAGCAGGAGTTCAATACGCTCGATGCACAACGCGAATCGGCCGAATGCTACATCAAGAGCCAAGAAGCGGAGGGCTGGGTATGCCTACCGGAACATTATGACGACGGCGGCTACACCGGTGGCAATATGGAACGCCCAGCGCTGAAACGACTATTAGCAGACATCGAGGCTGGTAAAGTCGACTGTGTTGTCGTCTACAAGGTGGACCGCCTCAGCCGCTCATTGATGGACTTTGCCAAGATGTTGGAAGTCTTCGAGCGAAAACAAATCGCCTTTGTGAGCGTGACCCAGCAGTTCAACACGACGAACTCGATGGGTCGGCTGATGCTAAATGTTCTCCTGTCCTTCGCTCAGTTTGAACGCGAGATCATTTCGGAACGAACGCGTGACAAGATGGCGGCCGCTCGGCGCAAAGGTAAATGGGGTGGCGGTCTTGCACCGCTAGGCTACGACGTCGACCCCGTGGCAAAACGCCTAAAGATCAATGACGATGAATCAGCGCGTGTCCGAGCAATCTTTGAACTCTACAGCATACGGTCCGAGAAATCGTTGACCATTGAAATGAATTAGATGCGAGGGCGAATCGGCAACCCATACCTCTGTTTCCCACGCAATGTCAGAAAGATACTTCGCCATAATCGAACGCTTTGGAAAAGCGGTGACAAACACGAGTCCCGCAGAAGATTTTTGGAACAAAGCGGTAAGTTCCTGATGCCGCTTGGCATCCATTGGGCCATGGCTTGTAACGGACTCGACTAGCAACAACCAATTGCGAGATTCAAAGTAGAATACAACGTCTGGCATTTTTCCGTGGTTGTCTACTTGGACACCGAGTGTACTCAACAATTCTCGGTCAAAGAAAGCCATTTTCGCGCCGGTATCGCCTGCATAGACAAGTCGACTACCCGGTGCGAAGCGAGGAGCAAACTCCATAATGATATCGCGAATCAGTTCACTGTGTCCGCCAGGGCTAAGTTCGAGCGTCTGGCCGCTCTCAAGTACTACTGGTACGCGAAGCAAGTTCCGATCACGTGCATAACGATCGGCAAGGGTTCCCATAATCGAAAGGAAAGCGTCCAAACGACTCTTCCAGATATTGGTTCCGTATGACTTCAGCAAATCAACGGTCTCCGGTGCTAATTGGTAAACCGCTGCTGGACTGTTAACGGGGCGGCCCGGAACATCGGGATTGTATAGCACTAATCCCGCAGCCACGAATTGATGCATCGTCTGGCGACGGAATGTCTCGCGTGTGTTGGGTGCATATCTGACACCGTAATTGTCAAGTGCCCAAGTCATGATTGGGGTAATCCCGATTAGTGGACAACTTGCATCCGCAAAAGAACTGGCTGGACCAACACTCGCGAGCGCCAAAAGCGTTAATGCAGATCGCGCGTTGATCTGGGCTCTGGGAAGTCCGAGTGCCGAAAGTATATCTGTCGCAGCAACTAGATCGGGGTGATTCATTTATGTGATTTGCGAGCAATTTGGATTTGCCCCAGCTCAATCAATGCCTCGCGAGTGGGATAGCAAAGCGATCGCAGATCAGTCGCATTGACTTGAGTATGGCCGTTAAATTCACGAAACCAGTCGTCGACGGCTTGAGTATTAAGGAATGCAACAAGCCCGCGAGCCAAATCCTCCGGTAACGGCCCTCGATTTTCATGATAGATATTGAGATGGTTTTCGAAGCCATAAGGTGTGTCAGGAAGCAATGCTGGATCAACCAACATTGCGACAACTCTCCGTTGTTCCTCCTTCGCCGTGAAACGCTTTACGGCCACATAGCTCCCTGGCGGAAAAAGCCATCGATGAGTGTCATCATTGATTGCGATGCCGTTTGCTTTTTTGAAATCAATCCGAGGCCACGATAATAACCCTCCCGCAAAATGCCCCGGGTAAAGCAAGGGAGCATCATCAGAGCTAGCAGAACTTCGCAAATGGGCTTTTAAGCGAAAGTCAACAACTGGCCCAGTCGAAACGGTAACTCCAAGCTGCTGCAAGGTGCACGTATTTGCGGAAAGAGACTCATTTGCCTCCTGTCCTGCTCTGTTGGGTATTCGGATGAATTGTTCCTCATCTCCAGGATGCAATATCCTGTCGAACTCGACAAGCTCGGTACTCAAATTATCAAGAGCCCTGTTAGTAGATTTTGAGATCAAGACGGCCCCTTGTGGTACGCCTTTCTGAAGGTGAATGATGATGTTCTCTTGAAGTACATCGTCTTCAGCAAATGCGCTATCACGTGCATCAAACAAATGAATTGAAACGATCGATGTACGGTCAAGCATGAATTTCCTAAACGGCCTGTAGTACGGGCCATTACAGAAGCTTCGCGGAACAATTGCGACAATCTCTCCTTCTGTCTCTACCAACTCGATCGATAACGCTAAGAATCCAGAATAGAGGTTAACGGTTTCAATACCGACGCTAGCGAGCGTTGCTCGCGTACGACTCTTGCTTCCTATCTTTTTATACGGCGGATTCAAAATTGCATGTGTATATCGACGTTCTTGACGCCGAATTTGTTTCGCCGCTTCTTCAACAAAATCTCCCTCAATGACGTGAGTCTCTATGCTCCCAGATGCTTCAAGCGTTCGTAATTTAGGTTCAAGCATCTTCACCATCGCGTCGTCTAGTTCGTACGCATCGATTTCCAACCGCGACGATTCTAAACTGACTTGTTTCCAACGATTTGCGAATGCTAAACTCAAAGCTCCCTGTCCGGCACCAGCATCCAGCAGTGAAACTCTCTGAAGTCGGTCTGTTCGAAACTGTTTCGCCATGAATTGGGCAATGGTCGAGGGAGTCATGAATTGCCCCAATTCGGACTTTCGTGACTCTGAAGTACTTGTCGCGTCTTGCGAGATGCTGGAGGCCGAATTTACGAGAGCAACGGGAGCGAACGTCATCATGAGTATTCCGACCCTGAAATAGTGAGCAAAACTTCTTTCCGACAATTCTCTAAAAGAACAATCGATGTTCACATGCGGCTGCATTTTTCACCTCATCGCCATCGCGAGCTTTCCCAGAAATCCGGACCTTGAACCAGTCTACCCGAAAACACCGCTTCCATAAAGCGTCAACCATCCTGTCGGGCAGTGCCGACAATTCGAAGTATTGCTTTCCTGGTCGGACTAGCCAAAAAAAACACCCGCGAATCGGAGGACCGACTCACGGGTGTTGAGTTTCAAGTATACAGCGATTGGACCGTCGTCTAACTCGCGATTACTGTTCGATTGCTTCAACTTCATTGACGAATCGATGGTTCTTATCCGCCAGGAACGCGCTGATCACGTTGAACACGGAGTCGGACGAAGTTTGAATTGAGAAGTTCGAAGTTTGAATTGCAGAAACACACGAATTTCAAACTTCGCAATTCGAACTTCACACTTCCGGCAAGCCGTCCTGTTCCGACCCAGCTCTCGTTATCGCTTACGAGAACGATGCCGGCGAACTTGCACTTCGCGTATTTCTGGTTGGCAGCTACCAGCGGCAGCGAACAATCTGTTCCACCACCACCGTACTTTGCCAGCCGTTCTGCAATGCTCAGGATCGAATCGTTCGGATCGATCTTCGCATCGTATGCCGACGTATCGAACGGAATTACCACGCTGTCCGGGTTGCGTCGCAGGATCGCTGCGGCGAACAGTGCAGCCACGTCGATGCATCGCATCTTCGAAGTCGCACACTGTGTCCCATTTCTGGGGCCACGATGTCCCGTTACCGCGCTGCTCATCGATCCAGACGTATCTAGACCAATCACAACCGGTCCCGGCAACTCCGG
>JAYTVM010000228.1:0-5645 GCA_043743995.1 Pirellula sp.
CAAGCGACCAACGGTTCGGACTACAAGCCGATCGCCCTTTCGGCCACGATTCCAGCCGGAGCCACGACGGTAGCCATCCCAGTTTCGGTAATCAACGACTTGACATTGGAAGGAACCGAAACAGTTACTCTAACATTGACTGGTATCTCGAGCGGCAACGGCGATATCACCGTCGATGCGGGAGGCAAAGTAGCTACCGTAACGATCAGCGATGACGATTCTGCTTACTTGACGGTAGCCACCACCAAGTCGCCAGGCCAAGACAATCCAGGAAGCGATGTGGATGGTGCGTTTACCATCACGATCAGCAACCCATCGGATCAGAACACGGTGGTCAGTTACTCGATCTCCGGTACAGCCACCAGCGGAACCGACTTTACTTCGATTCCACTTTCGGCCACGATCCTAGCCAACCAGACGCAAGTTGTCATACCAGTCGATGTGCTCAACGACAACATTGTCGAGGGTACTGAGACAGTCGTTATCAAACTACAGTCTCCAACCACCAGCCCATACGCGGCGAAGATTTTCTTGGGTGCAATCGGTTCGACCTATGTAAGTGACGGTCTGGCGACGGTTTCATTCCGAGATGGGGTCAATAGTTACACAGGTACGTCGGATACATCGTTGGATCAGTTCAATCCAGCCTTCAATCACGGTTTGGACACCGTCCTCTCCGTCTCAGTCGATACTGGCCTGCTCAATGAGCAAGATGGATTGCTGAAGTTTGATGGGATCGTGGGAACGACCAACGGATTGATTCCGCTTGGCACGAAGCTGGTCAATGCCACGGTTGAGTTGCTAACCAATACTGGCAATGTAGTTGTCTACCAACTGCTTTTGCCATTCAACGAGTTGGTTGATACATGGTCGAACTCTTTTGGTGCCAACGGAGTTCAGCCAACCGGTTTTGAAGCAGCCAACAGCGGCACAGCCGCAAGTCTGGTTAGTGGCACTAACAGTCTTTCGTCGCCGCTTTTGCTCAGCACGATTCAGGGCTGGATCAATGGAGGCACGAACAATGGTTTGGCTTTGTTATCTCCGAACTCTTTCACTTTTGCGAGTTCCGAGAATGCAACGATTGCCAATCGTCCGCGGTTGACAGCGACGTTGGACGTTTCGGCTAGCCTGGACATCATCGACACCGATACTGCGACGGTGAGTGTCATCGGCTCCAACCCGGCGAGCGAGCCAGCGACCAACGGCAGCTTGGTGATTGGCTTGAGTTCGAAGGCATCCTCGGATGTGGTGGTCTTCTACAACGACGTCCTGAGTGGCACGGCCATCTCGGGTAGCGACTACGTAGCGATTCCAGCCGGTTCGGTAACGATTTTTGCTGGTACTACGACGGCCTCGATTGCGGTTGTGACGAAAGACGACAGTTTGGTGGAAGCCCCTGAGACGGTGAACCTAGTCATTTCGAAGATCACGGTCACCGATCCAGAAATCACCTTGGGATCGCCATCGACTGGAACGGTCATTATCAACGACAATGACTTTGCGTTAGTGTCCATCACTGGAACGACCAACGGCGATGAGAACGGTGTTCCAACGCCAATCCTCGGACTTCCGATCAACGGATCGTTCACGATCTCGATGAGCACTCCATCGAGCGTCGACACGGTAGTCTCGCTGACCATCGGTGGTTCGGCAACATCGGGATCGGACTACACAGCCATACCGCTGTCGGTAACGATTCCAGCCAACTTCCTGTCGACGACGATTCCAGTGGCCGTGATCGACGACTTGATCAACGAAGCACCCATCGAGACGGTAACGCTGAATCTGACGGGCATCACCAGCGGTCTGTTGACTCAGACGTTCCTCGGAGCGCCAAGTTCAGCCTCGGTCAACATTGCAGACGATGAGCAACCGCTAACGGTCAACAACGTAGCCACCATTCCGATTGCAACCGAAGGTGGCCCGAACGGCCAATTCCAGTTCCAACTGAACTTCCCAAGCGATAACGCAACGACGATCACGTATAAGTTCCTTGCAACCAGTACAGCTACGGCAGCAACCACTGGCACATTGCCGGACTTCAACGCATCGGCCCTGACCGGTTCGACTGGCCCATTGTTTACTACGGGAACGGTAGTGATTCCAATAGGCGCGACCACGGTAGCCCTGCCAGTTGTGGCCTACCAGGATTATATTGCAGAAGGAGCAGAAACGGTCAATTTGCAGATCACCAGCATTTCCAATAACAACCCAAGCGGAATTAGTGGAGCGGGTACTGCGACTGTAGTAATCCAGGATGTGGTCTACACGGTATCGGTTGTCAAGACCGACAGTCCAGCAGCCGAACCTGGACCACCAGCCGGTAGCAACGGTCAGTTCACCTTCTCGTTGACTGCCCCGCTGCCAGAACCAACGGTAGTAACCTACTCGGTCGGTGGTACAGCCATACCGACCCCCGGTGGCGTTTCCCCATTAAGTGCCGACTACACTGCCTTGAGCGGAACGGTAACGATTCCAGCCAACACGACGGAGTTCAAGCTGAGCGTTTTGGTGATCGACGATTTGATCGTAGAACCGGATGAAACGGTGATCGTAACGATAACCGGTGCTTCCTCGACTGGCCCGACCTATTTATTGCCAGGAAACGGTGTGCCAACGGTTGGCATCAATGCGACTCCGGCCACGGAAACCATCAATGACAACGACTCGGCCACGATCTCGATCGCTGGAGTAGACGGAACGGAATTGGGCCAACCGGCCGTGGCATCCGACGGCAAGTTTGTGATCAGCCAGACCGCAGTCTCGTCGTCCAACACGGTCGTGACCTATGCAGTTCAAGCAGCCAGCACCGCCACCAACGGTACGGACTACACTGCGATTACCGGCACGCTGACCGCCACGATCCTGGCCGGCAATACATCGGTATCGATTCCGGTAGATATTTTGCAAGACACGACGCTGGAACCGACCGAGACGGTAGTCATTAAGATCTTGACCACCACCGGTACGACCGATCCTCAGATCTTGATCGGTGGAACCAATCAAGCGACCGTCAACATCGTCGACGATGACACGGCGACAGTCTCGCTCGTTCCAATCGGACCGGTCGGGTTCGAACCAGGCTCCAACGATGGTCAGTACGCGGTCATAATAAGTACCCCAAGTTCGGTAGCCACAGTGGTTACGTATAGTCTGGTAGCTCCCGGGCCAACCGATGCGACCCCCGGCAGCGACTTCAGCTTGCGAGACGGAGCCTTGAACCCGATTGGATTGTTAACTGGTTCGGTAACCATCCCAGCCGGTCAAACGTCCACCCCGATCATCGTCGACGTTTTGGATGACAACATTATCGAAAACGCCGAAGCGGTAAACGTGAAACTGACCGGTACTGATAACCCAACGAAGATTACGGTCAATGCGACCCCAGCCACGGTAACGATTCTGGATTTCGGTTCAGCCGATCAGGATTTGGGCAAGGTCACGATTGCTAAACTGGTGGACGGAGACGAATCGCCAGTGGGAGTTGGCAAGACCGACGGCAAGTTCCTCTTGACGTTGGTCCCGACCAACCCGTTCTTCAACATAGCCAATGGAGCGTTCTCGAGCGATGAGAACACGGTGGTAACGTATTCGATCACGGGAGGTAGTGCCGCCAATCCGAGCGACCATACGCTGGCCCTGACCGGTTCGGTAACGATCCTGGCGGGTCAAACGACAGCCATTTTGACCGTTCCAGTCGTGGACGACAACGTGGCCGAAGCGCCGGAGAACTTGACCGTTACCTTGACGGGAACACTCGCACCGACGCATGCGGCCATCGTGGCAGATCCGACATCGGCCACGATTCTTATGCTGGATGACGACGTAAGCGTGCTAACGATTTCGAGCCTCGCGCAATCAGAAGGAGCTAGCGGACCGACCTCCATGGTCTTTACCGTGACCTCGCCCAATGCGGTCCAAGGTGGGTTTACGGTTGCATTTAGCGTCGGTGGTGGAAATGCGACCATAGTAAGTGACTATGTGGTCGTGACCGGCAGTCCGCTGTCGTTCACTGGGACGGCAGGTGAAACCAAGTTGATCACGGTCACTATCAACGGTGACAACGTGGTCGAACTCAGCGAAACGTTTAATGTGACATTGGGAGCGACCAACGTTTCAGCGGCTTTGGTAACCACCGGTGCGGTAGGCGTCGGAACGATCACCAACGACGATACGGCCACGATTACGATTTCAAGCCCAACGGTAACCGAAGGTACCAATGGAACACCTGGAACAGGCCCGTTCACCTCGATGGTGTTTAACGTATCGACTAGCAACCCGATCGATATTCCTTATACGATCGATGTGCTCTTAGGCAATGGAACTGCGACCGGTGGCGACTTCGATCCGAATTTCCCAGTGCCAGGTTCGGTGCCGGTGAATGTGATCACTGGATTTGACTTTGACAATGATTTGGGTAACAACGTCAATGCGTTCCTCTCGCAGGTAACGTTCCCGGCGGCAGCCAACTCTGCAGGCGTTCAAGCTGTCCCAGCCGCGCAGCCGATCACGGTCCGAGTGGTTCAAGACAACTTCGTCGAGGGTGGCACGACCAACAATCCTGGCTCGGAAACGATAGCTGCAACTTTGGCAGATATCAACTCGCCAACCCGTAGCACCGTAACCACAGCCACGGGAACAGGAACAATCACCGACGATGACGTAGCCACGGTTTCGCTGATCGCCAACGACAACAAGGCCTCTGAGCCATTCGATACAGTCAACGAAGGCAACGGCCAGTTTACTGTGACCCAGACGGCTCTGAGCAGTTCCAATACGGTGATCACGTATACGATTGCAGGTACGGCCACGCCATCGGGCACCAGCGCCCTGGTAGACGATTACACGAAGTTGACAGGCACGGTCACGATTTTGGCAGGCCAATCGACGGCCACGATCGATGTGACGGTACTTGACAACGCTTTGGTCGAAAATGATGAAACGGTGATCGTGACCCTCACCGGTTTCGCGAGCCGCGATCCGAACGTATCGTTGAGCGGAACGCTAACCGATACGGTCACGATCTTCGACGATGATCAAGCCCTGGTTACGATCGTAGCCAATGACAATGCCGCCTCGGAAGATCCGCTGGACAACGGTCAGTTTACCCTGACGATGAATGCGGTCAGCGATACTGCCACGGTCGTGACCTACTCGATTGCAACCGGCGGCGTCAATGCAACCAACGGATCGGACTACTCGACTTTGAGCGGTACAGCCACGATTGCAGCGGGCAAGACGACCACGACGATCGATGTCGTGGTACTGCAAGATGCGTTTGTCGAAGGAGCGGAAACGGTAACGTTGACGCTAACCGGCTTCCTCTCGCCGACCAATGCGGACATCAAGGTTGGTGCACCATCGAGTGATACGGTGACGATCGCCGACGATATTGACGGCATCATTGTCAGCGTGTTCAACAATGGCAACGGCACCGAGGGTGGCAGCAACGGTTCGTTCATAGTGAAGATCACTAAGTCGGACGGAATCACCCCGGTAGCCGCACCAGCCAGCGGTCTCACGGTCACCTACAGTTCGTCAGGTGGTACTGCGATCGGTGGCCCGCTTGGCGACTACGTAGCCTTGTCAGGCTTGATCTTCATTCCGCCAGGAGCGACGACTGGTCTGATCGACGTATCGGTGAT
>JAYTVM010000229.1:0-5644 GCA_043743995.1 Pirellula sp.
TCCGTGCACTTTGATTATTGGCACCCCCCCCGCCAAATGCAACTCGCCCCAAGTTCCTCCCCAGCCACCCCGAAGCCCAGCGTCGTAAGTACGATTACAATAAGTATCGAGTGCGACGGTTCGGCTTATGCTTGGTTGACCAACAATGAGATTCAATTGCTTCACAAGGCTTTGGAGCAAATCGAAGTCGGCGAGGAATTTCAAAGATTTCACGACGAGTTACTTGCCTCCTTGGCCATGTGCTGCGAAGAGAAATCCGACCTCTACATGGGCTCAGCCTAGCAATCGTTGGATGCTTGAAAGACACGAACCTTGGTGAGCGCTGTGACGTAGAGTTTTGGGGTCGCGATTTGCGTTACCCTACATGAGAAAAGCGACGAACCAAAAAATGCACCCGAGTCGCCGATCGGGCGTTTCCTGAAACCAAAGTCGCTTGGCGGCAACCGGGTGATTTGTGTCAACGACTTCGCGATGGCTGTCAGTGTCGATTCACGTCTACTGACTGTTGACCACGAATAGCTCGAATAGCACGAATGACACGAATATCTACTGACGATGTCTTTCATCCGCTTGGATCATTGTCCAGCATTGCCTTTGTGCCTTTGTGTGAGCCAAATTCAAGATAGTTCGGAATGGATTCGCTATCGCGATCCATCCCTACATTCTTAGTTCGCAACGTGCATTCTGACGTCCGATAGGTTATCATGATCGCATGTCGGAGACGGTCTCTGACAGTTTAAAGGCGTAATCGCTTCGGCGCGTTTGTCCATGCTTGACCTTCGGCATGGAAGCGTAGTCTGCGCGAACAAACGGATGCAGCTAAGCCCTCGGTCAACCGTCCTATTTTGGAATTTTGCTTCTTGCTCGGGCTAGCTGAATGCCGAGTCGTTCCATCTTTCAGTGCACGCGCATCGATCGAAGATCGCGGAGGCACGCAATCGACTTCGACAAAATCGTCCGTTCGGCGGTTCAGACCGTTTTAATCGAAGAATCTGGGACTTACTGTGTTCACAATTTTTCTGCCGTCATATTTCTGCCACTCTTCGTTGCGCCATTGCAATAAGACCGGCTGGCAAAAAAATGTGTGGCAAAAAATATTCAGCACCGCGTGAAGGATGGGATTCCAAAAAAGGCCTTCAACGAGATTCTTGAGATGGAGTCCGTGAACAACTTCAAAACATCTCTATGGCCTCTTTAGTCAAGTAGTACGAACCTCTAGCCACGGAAAAAGTTTGCAGTTTTTTTGGCGGCCTCTTTTCTGTTGTCTTCTTATCATTCATCGGCCTTCGCAAACCGAGGCCGATGAATGATAAGAAGACGGGCCATCCCGAGGAGGTTCGAACCCTCGAATGCCGTGCTTCCGTACTGCTTGACTTACCTTGGGTGGAGTCCGGTCCTGTCGGTGTTCGCAGCGTTCTATTGCCGGTGGGATTCTATTCAAAAGGTCCGCCTTGGCTCAAGCTTGTGATGGCCCGAGTACGGCTGCCTCAAATATCTCTAATGCGCTCTGAGTCTCGCTCGGTTCCCCAAGCAACACCTGCTACTTCGTTTCCAAGTAGCGGCTGCAGAATCTCATCCTGATCCGATGTGGTCCACTCAAAAATTTGGCTCTTTCGATTCGATCAATCAAAGCATTTGAAGCCTTCGCCGTATGCAGAGTACCCTTGCCAAGTTCTTGGCGTGGAATCACCTGCGTGTTCCAGACTGTTGCAAGTATGCGAGTACTGGGTTGCACGTGGCTTTTGGTCGGCTTCAGTTCTGTTTACGGGCTCAGAGCGTGGCAACGGTGGATTGGTCCTCTACTGTTGAAGGAAAAGTTTCTGGTCGAAGGCTTTGTCGTCCCTCAACATATAATATATGGCTCTCCCAAGCTTGACAGCCAGGGTGTTGGTCGTTCGCGCCTTGCCGTGTTTCTTTTCTAGACGCCTCGCGTATTCGAGCACTTCGGTTGACTCTCGTTTGAGCAATTGGATTGCTTCGCCAAAAGCCCAACGTAAGAATGGATTACCGATCTTACCACCAGGCGATCCTAACTTCTTTCCAGCCGACGAATTGGAGCCTTTGGCCAACCGGCTGTAGGAAAGAAATCTGCCTACGGAATCAAATCGGCGAATCGATTCGATATCATGGATCATGGTCAGGCTGATCATTGAACCAACTCCAGGGATAGTCGAGAGTCGATAAGGATTGGAAGTGATTGAGTTTGGCTGAGCGAATGAGTTCGAGCTCGAGTCGTTTGATCTGTTCGGTGTAGGCTTCGATCAGCTCCAGATCAACGTTGATGATCAGTTTAGAATGCGGGTAGGGGAGATTGTCGCCGAGCCCTTCCTGGTTGGCCTTATACTTGATGTTCTTGGAGAGAGCTTGGTTGTGTTGGTGATGCACTTGTTGGATATGGGTTAGGCATTCGGCACGTCGACGCACGAGTAAGGACCGTCGTCGCAGCAAATCGCGAGTTGCGCGAAACTCTTTGGGGTAGACATGAGCCAGTGGAAAGGTTCCGCCACGCGTGAGGCGAGCGATTTTGTCGCTGTCGATTGCATCGGATTTGATCTTTCCGACGAAGATGGCTTTCATGTAGAGAGCGTGCCCGAGAATGAACTCGATTTTGTGTTCTTGCAGGAAATCGGCGAGCCAATACCAATTGAAGGTGGATTCGCAACCGACAACAGGCTTTTCCCTGAAGGGTTCGAGAGCGGCGAGGAAAATCGCGGTATCTTTGCACTGAAAGTTCTTGTGAAGGAGTGTATTTCCCTGGGCGTCGATAACGCAAACGTACATAGATGTGGCGTGCAGGTCGACACCACAGTAGAATTGACGTTGTTGATTGTAGAATTGCATCATAAGTCTCCTTGGGTGAAGTGGTATTTGAGCCAGTAGTACCTTGAGTGTAGCGCTCATCCGAAAGGTTTTTCCTTTCTTGGACGGATACCGCACACCTAAGGAGGCCATGATGAGTATCAAAGCGATGGACGCGAAGGGCTCGATCGACGCGGCTTGACATGGTGACGTTTATTCCTCGCCCTCGGTCATGCCTGCCGTTAGGCGTCGCCGCGCAAACTATGTAACCGAATTTTAGAAGCACCAACCTATGACTACGAACTTCATCGCCGCCGCCGCTCTGTTCGTCGCGTGTTCCAGAGCACTGGCAGCCGAACCGGCCGAAACCAAACTGGTCAAACCAGAAGGAGGCCGCTGTGCCTTCGAGGCCACAAGCAAACTCGTCCATGCCTCATATCAGGAGCGCGAGGGCGACACTCGCACGCTGATTCAACTCGACTGCCACGACCGCAAAGCCACTCGCTGCCAGCTTCGTTACTTTGACATCCCGCCGGCTGCTAATAAAATGTCTCTCGCCGAGCTGGCAAAGCTTGGCGGCCTTCCAACGTGGACCAAGCCTGGGGCACTCCAAAAGACTCGTGATGTCAGCTTCCAAGGAATCAAGGGCGAGGAATACAGCGTCGATCGTTTGCCCTATGCAGACCGCGTGCGCGTGTTCGCAACAGGTGGACGGGCCTATATTATTTCGGCCTCGTTCCCTCCTGCCAAAAAGGGCGAAGAGACAGAACGCGAGATCGCCTCGTTTCTTGATTCGTTTCAGATGAGCGACAAATGAAACCATTTTGGAAGCCCACAACGCCTAACAATCGGTTCAACCGGAGCCGCGGCCCGAGCGGTTTCTGAAATCAATGTTGGTTGGCCGCGGCCCGGTTAACCGTGTCGTTATTAGGTCACAAAGGAGAATGATTTGCTAGTAAACTGCTCTATCGTTGACTGGTCAGAAGCGACGTGTCGCTATAAGGCCGGTACCCTTGAAGACGATCTCATGGATCTCGACGGCGAGGAGGAATGGATTCGTGACGCGAATGCCTGGGGCGACAGTTCGATGCAGTTCTTTGCAGCGGGGCGGATTTACCAAGCTTTAGCACCGCATTTGTGTACTGACAATCGAGTTCGCGGTGATGCAACACTTGGATTCGTCCTTGGGGAAGAACTTGTTGACGACCTAAATGCAGAAATGGAGTGTTGGTTTCGCATATTGAGTCCAGAACGCGTGACGCGGGTCGTGTCCGACTTCCAGCGTATCGACTTTAGCGAACTTGAAAAACTTTACGAGAAGCATTGCCCTTCAGATGATCGCGAGTATGCTTCAACCTTCGAAGATTTCAAAGCATACGTGGACCAATGGCAGTTAGCTTTTACTGAAGCAGCGGAAGAAGGGCGTGGCGTCTTTTGTCATTGTGGTTAGCCTGACGAGTGACCTAACCAACGATTGCAGCCAAGCGGCGATAACGCGTGTCGCCACGCGGACGTCGCTTGGCGCCGCTCGCTGAATCCAAGCGTTCCGCTTTTAGACCACCCGAGGATGCGCAATGATACAACAAATGCTTGAAGGAATTTCTGGCGGGAAAACAGACTTGGTTTTTGACTACGTCGAGGCTGGCCATTCAGCAAAATCGGAAGACGACGAAGGTGTTTCCCTCATCAAATGGTGTGCATATTACGGTGATGTCAGTGCATTAAAATTCTTACTTCGCAATGGAGAGTCTCTTCAATCTCTAGGGGATAACTTCGACCTTAATGGGGCTGTCTTTCATGGTCATACGCGGTTATGCGAATTCCTGATTGAGAACGGAGCGGACGTGAACAAGCCGTTTTCGGAAACTGGAGAAACTCCACTCCACTCTTCACTATGCAAAACGGATCGCGAATCACACGATCTCGTCCTGAGGATTCTCCTTGCCAATGGTGCGAATCCTAACTGCGTGACCAACCCATCCGTGGAAACCGATGCATTCATGCGTGATATTCGAACCCGAGCGGAAACACCACTTCATCGCGCTGCGGCGTTTGGTAACGAACAAACCATTCAGATGTTACTTGACGCGGGCGCTCGCGTGGAAGCGAAAGACATGAATGGAGATTCGCCGCTTACATGGGCCAGTTGGCATCTACGTCCACGATCAATTCTGCGCCTACTATGCTACGGCCAGTATCGTGCTTAACCAACAACGACGGCACCGGTGACGCTTGTTAGTGACCCTGCAAGGATGTTATCTGTCCGGTTCGGCTGCGATTACTTCAGTCAAGGATGGTTGTAGGTCGTTTATCCAGCTGGAAGGACCGCACGCTTGCATGACGACAAGATCGCATTTGTGTTTTTTGAAGAGGGTTGCAAGGTAGTTTCGGTCGGTAGTAGCGTTGAGAAAGGAGTGTTTGCGAGTTTTTGAGTCATAAAGGCAGAACATGGTATTGAACTTACCGATGTCAAGAGCGAGAATTTTCATGTTTCTAGTTCCCTGGGTTTGGGGTTGGAATTTTGTGCGGCGCTGTGTTTCGGTACAGAGCAAGATCACGGGTTAGCGTCGCCAGATTTTAATCGAATCACTCCCGCCCCAGACCCAGGACTTACATAGATTCTTTACGTCCAATCGACGGGTGTTCGCGATGGCAACAACCACAAGCAGAAAATGGACTATTCTTAAAATTGTGGCACTTGTGACGATCTCGCTTCCATTTGTTTGGTTCGCCGTTGTCGTAATACTGATGTGGATCGCTGGATCGCGCAACTGGACAGAGATCGTTTCGGATCATTCGAAGTTGCCTAAAGAACTTCAGATTATTCTTGATGAATTCCCGACCA